>NZ_JAAVTF010000010.1:0-92535 GCF_012102665.1 Haematospirillum sp. 15-248
GGACGCCAACCCGATACAAACAAACTGCCAGATCCTGCCTCAGCACGATTCACTGACTGTTGTTGCGTGATCTCTTCAAGCTGACCGCTCAGCTGTAATTCCATCAGTTTCAGCTTCGCCTCATCGGTAATCCTCCCTCCATTCTTTGAATCCTATTGAGGTACCAAAGCAAGGGGAGAGCTAAGGATCCACATAATAAGGAGATATATTTATTAGATGCGCTCGTACGTCCCCCCCCCCCTCTGTGAAAGGGGCAATGGAAGCGCCTGCGGTAAGATCCCCACGTCACCCAATATCGTAACAAGCGTTTTGGCTAATCCAGAGACGGTCCAAGCCAATTTTTTTGGTGTGGTAAAGGTTTCGCGAGCGTACAGAGTGCGGTGGCAATTAGAAACAAAATATCCC
This sequence comes from Haematospirillum sp. 15-248, assembly GCF_012102665.1. Taxonomy (NCBI): domain Bacteria; kingdom Pseudomonadati; phylum Pseudomonadota; class Alphaproteobacteria; order Rhodospirillales; family Novispirillaceae; genus Haematospirillum; species Haematospirillum sp. 15-248. Next base: position 406 of record NZ_JAAVTF010000010.1, read on the forward strand.
ACATCGACAGGTGCGATGATGCCCAATTGAATCACCGATGACCTCAGCAGGATATATCAAGGTTCCTGCCTCAATGAGATCGGCAGCAACAACCCACTTCATCGTATTCTAATGGCCCCAAGGTCATGTGACATATGTACCAATGCTGTGTTCACAGAAAATGATACAAGTTGTATGCATGCTATGCACAAGGCAAGAAGAAGCAAGCAATGTTTGTATGCGTTTGCCTGAGTGAATACAATATTAATCCCCTGAAAATTAGCTCCATCAGGTGATAGCAGTTCTATCTTAGATACGTGGAATATTAGGTGGAAGCTTCTATAGCATCCTCTTCTATGCCCAATAGGAACTATTTGGGAAGTGCAATCAAGGACCTTTATGGAGCAGGGAGTCTCCATAAAGGTCCTTGTAACCCTAGCGACGTGTTTGACTTGAAAGCTGATGGGTCTGTGCAGAGATCAATGCATTCAATGATGCTACGCTTGCCCCGGGTTCCGAAAGCTTGGCCGCGTATTCAGACCGGAACGTGATGGCCATGGATACACCTTCGATGCTGATATCAACGACTTTCCATTCTGATCCGCGCAGGCGAAGGCGCCAAAGAACGACCATAGGCTTTGCGGCCTCTCTTTCGATCTGGCTTTCAACAAAAGCCCCGCCGTCCCCATCGGCTGTAGCCGTGGTGACAACCAGTTTTTGGCCATTGTATTCGTTGAAGCGTTGCGCCCATGTGTAGATGTTGAGTTCCCTGAATTGCTCGATGAAGCGTTTTTGTTCTTCTTCAGGGGCTGTGCGCCAGAAACGTCCCAGAACGAAACGGGAGACTGCCGGCATGTCAAACCATGTGTCGAATAATTTCCGGAACCGCTCTATTTTCTCGTCATAGGAGACGTCGGCCCCTACAACTTCGCTGATTCCGGTGTCGGCAATTTTCTGTACGACTTTCCGGGCACCTTCGAGATCCGGGGCAGCCTGAGCCTGTGAGAATACGAGGCCGATCGCAAGAAGAAGGCCAAAAATGGAGATGGTAAAGGGTATTCTTGATGTCATGTGTTCTGTGTTGCTCTATGGGTTCTACATACCAATTTTACTTGGGTGCAGGGGTGCTCTGCTCTGGTGTATCATTGAAATCAAATGCTTCCCCGTCCACTTCATGCCCAAGCGTCTGGTTCTTGATTTCTGCGGCTCGCCTCTGGCGATAAAGGGTCCGGTAGGACACGTACGTATCCAGAGATGTCTTTTCCACATCATCCAGGACGTCGATTAGTCCGGCACGCGTGTCGATCAGCTGCAAGCCAGTTCTGACGTAGTTGGCTTCTTCCACATTCTTGGCTGCCGTATAGAGCCGGAAGGGATCCATAATCCAGTCAACAACAAGGCCGACGGTATCACGTGGATTGGAAGGACCAAGAATGGGCAAAACCAGATAAGGGCCTTCCTCCACACCGGCGACGGCCAAAGTTTGGCCAAAATCTTCATTATGATAGGTGAAGCCCATTTCGCCGGCGACATCGTGCAGGCCTGCCAAGCCCCATGTGGAGTTGATCAGCAAGCGCATGAACGTTACCCATGCGTTGTCGAATTCTCCCTGCATCAGATCGTTTGCCAGAATCACAGGGCTTTTCAGGTTGCGCAGTCCGTTGCCGATTCTTTCCTGTACCGGGTCGGGTATAACTTCGCGGTAGGTCCAGGCAACAGGCCGTATCACGACAGTATCAACAGCCTTGTTGAAACCGTGTACGGCTCTGTTGACGGGTTCAATCGGATCGTTGGCATCTTCATCGGTATGCGTTGTGCAGGCCGACATGAAAGCGACCGAGGCAACGGCGAGAAATACCCTCATGCGTGGGAAGAACTCAGTTCTCATCAATGCATCCCCGGTTTATTATCTCTGTGTGACGTTGCCAAATCTTTGCCTTTAACTCTACTTGTTTGCTGGATGCGGAGCCATAAGCTGATATACCCGCACACGGCATGATGGAAGTTTGTTGTTGTGTGCCCGTGAACAGCTTAGTAAGGCACTTTATACTTGCACAGCGGTACCACATGGCCCCTGAAAAAGCCAGCCACATTGGGTCAGTTGTACAGATATGGAATACAGCGTGCCGGGATGGACACACGCAACTGTAATCCCTTGTAGACAAACACAGGGGCTGGACACATGGATATATAAATATATCCTTATGTTCTCTTTTGTTTCTGCGGGATGACCTGAAGATGGAGCATATTCTCGCTGGATTACGGGCTGCGGGAGAGGAAACCCGGCTTCGTCTGCTGGTGCTCTGTGCTTATGGTGACCGAACAGTCTCCGATCTTTGCCGGATTCTTGGTCAAAGTCAGCCACGTATTTCCCGTCATTTGAAAATATTGTGTGACAGCGGTCTTCTGGAACGCTTCCGCGAGGGGAGCCGTGTTTTTTGTCGTTTGGCTCCAGATGGGGTTGGTGCGCAGTTGGCTGCACAGATCATCGGTTTGTTGCCCTCCTCGGATAGCGTCCTGATGGCTGACCGTGCGCGGCTGGATCAACTGCGTGATGAACGTCGACGTATCGCAGAAGCATATTTCAGTGCCAATGCCAGTGAATGGAATGCAATTCGTACCTTGCATGTCGATGAAGCCGAGATCGAGGGTACCTTGCTTGACATAGCCCTGCAGAAGCCCTTTACGGACATGATTGATGTGGGAACCGGAACTGGCCGTATCCTGGGGTTACTGGGTCGCCATGCCCGGAGAGCTGTTGGCCTTGACCTCAGTCGGGAAATGCTTGCCTTGGCGCGTAGTGCCTTGGAGGCGGATGAAGCTCTGCGCCACTGTACGGTACGTCTAGGTGATATGTATGCCCTTCCATTTCCTGATCATGCGGCTGATCTGGTTACTGTTCATCAGGTTCTCCATTACGCAGACTCCCCATCCGCTGTCATTGCCGAATCCGCACGTGTTCTGCGCCCAGGGGGGCGTCTGGTCCTTGTTGATTTTGCCCCCCATAATCATGAGGAGTTGTGCTGTGATCACAACCACCTAAGATTGGGCTTCGCGGATCACGAGATACACGCTTGGCTTATAGCGGCAGGATTGGAGCCAGTAAGGTCTGTGTCCCTTCCCGGTACGAAAAGAGAACCCAGGATGTTGACGGTTATGATCTGGCTGGCCGCACGACCAGGCGCGGAAACTTGTTCTTTGTCTGAGTAATACAGGGTGGGGTATATTGGGAATGCATACGGCAACACAGCGTGCGCTTCAGGTCAGTTTTGAGTTTTTTCCGCCGAAAACGGAAAAAATGCAGGAGAGCCTTTGGGGCTGTGTCAAGCGACTGGCTCCTTTGGCGCCATTGTTTGTGTCAGTAACCTATGGGGCTGGGGGATCAACCCGTGAACGCACACACGATACCGTGATCCGCCTTCAGAAAGAGTGGGGCATTCCGGCGGCGGCGCATTTGACCTGTGTGCAGGCCACCCGGGACGATATTGATGCTGTTGCCCGTGATTACCGCGATGCCGGTATCCGGCATATTGTCGCCCTGCGTGGAGATCCACCCGAGGGGTCTGTGGAGTATATGCCTCATCCGGGCGGGTATCCTTTTGCTGTTGATCTGGTTGCCGGGTTGCGGCGGATTGCGGATTTTGAAATTTCCGTTGCGGCCTATCCCGAAGTCCATCCGGCTGCACGTTCAGCCCGTGATGATCTGGAGAATTTGCGCCGCAAGATTGATGCCGGTGCAACCCGGGCCATTACCCAGTACTTCTTCGATGCTGATACGTACCGGCGTTTTGTTGACCGGGCCAGGTCGGCCGGTATTTCGGTCCCTATTGTTCCAGGCATTCTTCCGGTTACCAATTTCTCCCAGGTGGTGAAGTTTTCCCGTGCCTGTGGCACTTCCATTCCGGCGTGGCTGCGGGATCGGTTCGAGGGACTGGATGAAGACCCCCGTACGCGGGAGCTTGTTGCCGCAACAACAGCGATCGAACTGTGTGAGGAATTGCAGCGTGACGGTGTTCGTCATTTCCATTTCTACACCCTGAACCGGGCCGATCTTGTTTTTGCAATTTGCCATACTTTGGGTGTCCGGCCTCCTGCCTTTTCTTCTCCCTGATTCTGTTTGCCGGAGCATGATGTGCCAATGCGTAATTTCCTGAATGCTCTTGAAGAGCGCGTTCTCCTGTGTGACGGGGCTATGGGTAGCTTGGTTCAGGCTATGCCCTTGACTGTGGAAGATGACTACGATGGCCGGGAAAATTGTACCGAGGTTTTGAACCTGACACGTCCTGACGTGGTGCGCTCAATCCACGAGCGGTATTTTGCTGCCGGTGCGGACATGGTGCAGTCCAATACTTTTGGTGCCAGTCCTGTAACCTTGGCAGAGTTTGATCTTCAGGATCGGGCAGAAGAGATAAACAGAAGGGCGGTTGAGATAGCTCGTGAGGCTGCGGAACAGTTTGCCGGTGACGGGCGCAACCGCTTTGTCCTTGGGGGGATTGGGCCTGGTACAAAGCTTCCAAGCCTTGGGCATATTGATTACGACAGTCTGGAAACGGCCTATATCGTGCAGGCCCGTGGCTTGATTGCCGGTGGCTGTGATGCGGTGTTGATTGAAACATGCCAGGACCCCCTTCAGTTCAAGGCCGCTGTGAATGGTGTGAAGGCAGCGCGGGAGGATGCGGGGCGCTACATACCAATTTTGCTGCAGGTGACCGTTGAAACTACGGGGACGCTTCTTGTCGGGACCGATATTGGTGCTGCTGCAACGGTGGCCCATGCATTGGGTGTTGATTGTCTGGGCCTGAACTGTGCGACTGGTCCTGCGGAAATGGCAGAGCATGTGCGCTGGCTGTCAGAGAATTGGCCGGGATACATATCATTGCAGCCCAATGCCGGCCTTCCCGAGTTGAGAGACGGAAAGACGTTTTATCCCCTGACACCGCCGGAACTGGCCAGCTGGCATGAACGTTTTATCAGGGAAGATGGTGTTAATATTGTTGGGTCCTGTTGTGGATCAACGCCAGCGCATACCATGGCTGTTGATACCATGTTGCGGCGTATGGGCGATGCTTCGCTGCGTCCTGCTCCTGTCCGTCGGCAGTTCCACTGGGTGCCGGCTGTTGCCTCGCTTTACAGCCGGGTTGATCTGCGTCAGGAAAATGCGTTCCTGTCGATCGGAGAGCGCTGCAACGCCAATGGATCCAAGAAGTTCCGCCAGCTCCAGGAGGCAGAGGACTGGGACGGTGCGGTGGCCATGGGCCGTGAACAGGTGCGGGAGGGATCCAATACCCTGGATGTTTGCACAGCATTTGTCGGGCGCAATGAAACAGCAGACATGTTGGCGGTTGTCAGCCGGATGCGGGGGACTGTCAACGCGCCCTTGGTGATTGATTCCACGGAAACCCCGGTGATTGAAGCGGCGTTGAAGCTGTATGGCGGCAAGGCCGTTATCAATTCCATCAACTTCGAGGATGGAGAGGGGCATGCAGCAGACCGGGTGCGGCTGGCCCGCCGATTTGGTGCCTCGGTGATTGCCCTGACCATTGATGAGGACGGCATGGCAAAAGATTGTGCCGGCAAGGTCAGGGTTGCCCGGCGTCTCTATGACTTTGCCTGTACGCGCCATGGGTTGCCAGCCTCTGACCTGATGTTTGATCCCCTGACATTTACCATTTGTACCGGAAATGATGATGACCGGCGCTTGGGGATGGAGACCCTGGATGCCATAGAGGACATTGCCCGTATCCTGCCGGAATGCCAGATTATTCTCGGTCTTTCCAATATTTCCTTTGGCTTGAAACCATTGGCACGACAGGTCCTTAATTCGGTTTTCCTGCACCATGCGGTCAAGCGTGGTATGACCGGGGCCATTGTGCACGTGTCCAAGATCATGCCGTTGCACAAACTGGCTCCGGAAGAGGTCAAGTGCGCCGAAGACCTGATCTTTGACCGTCGTGCGCCGGGCTATGATCCCCTGCATGCTTTTATTGCCCTGTTCCGTGACCGGGAGGGGGTGTCCGGCCCAACGGCTGTGGTGGCCACAACCGTGGAAGAACGGTTGCGCCAGCGTATTATCGACGGGGATCGTCAGGGGCTGGAGGTGGACCTGGAAGAGGCGATGAAGGTCCATCCGCCCCTGGACATCATCAATATCTATCTTCTGGATGGCATGAAGGAAGTCGGTGAATTGTTCGGGGCAGGCCAAATGCAGTTGCCGTTTGTCCTGCAATCTGCCGAGACCATGAAAGCTGCGGTATCATGGCTGGAACCCTTTATGGAAAAGACCGATGGCCAGAGCAGGGGAACACTGGTGCTGGCCACCGTGAAGGGCGATGTGCACGATATCGGCAAGAATCTGGTTGATATCATCCTGACCAACAATGGATACCGGGTCATCAACCTTGGCATCAAGCAGCCGGTTTCGGCCATTATTGAGGCTGCCCATGCGCATCATGCGGATGCCATAGGCATGTCTGGCCTGCTGGTCAAATCAACAGTGATCATGAAGGAAAACCTGGAAGAAATGGCCCGGCAGGGACTGTCCATCCCGGTTATGCTGGGTGGGGCAGCCTTGACACGGGCGTTTGTGGAAACAGACTGTTCCGAAGCTTATGCCGCCAACGGGAATAATGGGCTGGTAGCCTATGCGCGGGATGCGTTTGATGGCCTGGACCTGATGGCCAAGGTGGTGGAGGGGCGCTTTGCAGAGCATGTGGAGGCCGCTAGGGTCAAGCGGGCAGGGCGTCCTTCGCGATCCACTCACCCGGCTGCAGAGACCGCAAAAGTCGCTGTGCATACAATGGCGGAACGGCCGGTGGACTGGAACGAAGTCTCCCTGCGTCGGCAGGAACTGGCCGCAACGTCTACTTTGCCGGTACCGCCTTTCTGGGGTGCAGCGTTGGTGGAGCAGGTGCCGATCAAGGCTCTTGTACCTTATCTGAATGAAGTGATGTTGTATCAGTTCCAGTGGGGATTCCGCAAACAGGGACGTGACCGCGCGGAATGGCGGGCATGGACCCGGGACGAGGTGCGCCCCATCCTGCAACGGATGCTTGATATCTGTAATACCGAGACTATCTTGCACCCCAAGGCGGCCTACGGGTACTGGAAGGCAGGTAGTGAAGGGGACACCGTTATCCTTTTCCACGAAGATGGCCTGCGTGAGGCAGCCCGGTTTACATTTCCGCGCCAGCGTTTTAAGGGGGGCCTGTGTCTGGCCGATTTTGTTCGGGAGCTTGATGCCGATGGCCCCCGCGATGTCGTCGCCCTGCAGGTTGTTACGATGGGCAGTCATGTGTCTGATGTGGCGAGACACTGGTTCTCCGAAAACCGATACCAGGATTATTTGTACCTGCATGGCCTTTCAGTGGAAATGGCGGAAGCCATGGCTGAGTACGTGCACAAGCGGATAAGAGCAGAGTTGGGATTTGCTGCCGAAGATGCCCGCGATATTGCCGACCTGCTCAAGCAGGGCTACCGGGGTGCCCGCTATTCCTTTGGGTATCCGGCCTGTCCCAATATGGCCGATCAGGAGAAGCTGCTGGATTTGCTGGGTGCAGGCCGCCTGGGTCTGGAGATGAGTGAAGGGGACCAGCTGCACCCCGAGCAATCCACCAGCGCCATTGTCCTGCATCATCCCCAGGCCAAGTACTTCAAGGTCTAGTATGGATGATCCCGATGGCGTTTTAGGGCTGTTTCGATGAACAGGAACCCCTATAGTGACCGGCATGAATAGCGATCCTTTTGACCTTGCTGATGACAGCAACACTCCCTTCTCCCCTGCTGATGCGGACCAGGAGCCGGTTGCGACACCTTGGCTTGACGGACTTAACCCCGAGCAGTTGCGGGCGGTCACGACGACCGAAGGCCCGCTTCTGGTCCTGTCAGGGGCTGGTACAGGCAAAACCCGGGTGTTGACAGCCCGTCTGACACATATTGCGGGTACGCATCTGGCCCGCCCATGGCAGATTATGGCCGTCACCTTTACCAACCGTGCTGCCCGCGAAATGCGGGAAAGGGTGTCGGCCTTGCTGGGGCCGACAGCGGATCAGGTCTGGCTGGGGACTTTCCATGCCCTGTGTGTGAAGATTCTCCGTCGGCATGGGGAGCAGGTCGGGCTGCGCAGCGGCTTTTCCATACTGGACACCGATGATCAGCAGAGGGTTCTGAAAGCCTTGATGCTGGAGGCTGGTCTTGATCTCAAGAAGTGGCCGGTTCCCATGGTGATGGCCATTCTTCAGCGTTGGAAAGATCGCGGCTGGACGCCGCATGACGTCCCTGCTCTTGAGATTGGTAGTCTGGCTGGCGGGACAGGGAAGGATTTGTACCGGTCCTATCAGGCGCGCCTGATGGAACTCAATGCCTGTGATTTCGGCGATCTTTTGCTGCATGTGTTGTCGCTGTTCCGATCTTGTCCGGATATCTTGCAGGGCTATCAGCAGCAGTTCCGCTATATTCTGGTTGATGAATATCAGGATACCAACGTGGCCCAGTACCTGTGGCTGCGTCTTCTGGCGCAGGGGCACGGTAATATTTGCTGTGTTGGTGATGATGATCAGTCGATCTACTCGTGGCGCGGGGCTGAAGTCGGTAATATCCTGAAATTTGAACACGATTTTCCCGGTGCAACGGTTGTGCGCTTGGAACGTAATTATCGTTCCACTCCGGTTATCCTGGGTGCGGCTTCTGCCTTGATTCGCCATAACAGCAGTCGCCTGGGCAAGGATTTGTACGCGGCAGGTAGTACCGAACGTGGTGAGAAGATAGTGGTGTCTGCTGTGTGGGATGGCTCTGCGGAGGCGCGGACCGTTGTCAGTCAAGTAGAGGATCTGCGCCGACACGGTGAGTCCTTGTCCAGTATGGCGATACTGGTGCGGGCCGGGTTCCAGACCCGTGAATTTGAAGAACGTCTGATTGCGACAGGAACCCCCTACCGGATGGTTGGGGGGCTGCGATTCTACGAGCGTCTGGAAATTCGGGATATCTTGGCCTATTTGCGTTTGATCTGTCAGCCACAAGATGATCTGGCGTTTGAACGGATTATCAATACGCCCAAGCGTGGTTTGGGGGATGCGGCCCTTCAGGTTGTTCACCGCGTGGCCCGTGCCGGAAGCCTGTCTCTTCTGGACGCAGCCCGTTCTGTTATTGGAACCGATGAGATGAAGCCCCGTCCCCGGGCGGTTCTGGCTGATTTTATCGCCCGTCTTGATGAATGGGCGACCTTGCGGCTTTCCTTGCCTCCATCCGAGCTGGCGTCCATGGTTCTGGATGGGTCCGGGTATATGGAGATGTGGAAACGCGACAAGACCCCCGAGGCGCCGGGGCGTGTGGAGAACCTGCAGGAATTTGTCCGTGGGCTGGAGGATTATGAAGCTCTGGAGGAGTTTCTGGAGCATGTAGCCTTGGTTATGGAAAATGACAGCAAGGCCGGAACGGGAGAGAGCGTAACGCTGATGACCCTGCACGCCGCCAAGGGTCTTGAGTTCGATACGGTTTTCCTGCCGGGGTGGGAGGAAGACGTTTTTCCCAATCGTCGGGCCTTGGATGATGGTGGCCAGCAATCCTTGGAAGAAGAGCGCCGGTTGGCTTATGTCGGGTTGACCCGGGCCCGTCGGCGGGTTTTTATCAGCCATGCCTCTCAGCGTCGTATATTTCGTGATTGGCAGCAGTGCCTGCCATCGCGCTTTATCGGGGAATTGCCGCAGGAGTGTGTTGAGGAGCGCTCTGACACCGGTGCGGCGTCCATGGGCTATTACCGCCAGTCGTTTTCTTCCCGGGCTGGTTCTGGTGTGTCATTGTCTTCACGGGCGGCGTCGGCAAAACCTGCTGGTGGCTGGTCCCTTGGGAATCGTGTTTTTCACCAGAAGTTCGGACCGGGTACAATTCTCGCGGTCGAGGGGGACAAGCTGGAAGTTGCGTTCGACAAAGCAGGCGTCAAGCGTGTTCTGGCCAGTTTTGTAAATGCATCCTCGGCAGATGATGGGGGGGATGTTCCCTTCTGACGGGATCTTGCCAATGTCCGGCTCGGATGTGTTTTTCCTGCGGGTTCGCTGGATTATGATACCCTTTCCTGTCTTTTTTCATCCCTTGTATTTTCCGGAGACGAGATCGTGATTCGCCACGTTGTTCTGTTCAGCGCCAAGGATCCAGCGTACCTGCCAGCCATCAAGGAAGGGCTGGAGATTCTGGCTGGTATTCCCGGGGCTCATAATTTCGAGGTTTGCTATAATACGAAACGCGATACGCTGTCCCGTGAGATGGATGTTGTCGTCTATTGCGAGTTTGATTCCCTTGAAGATCTGGATGCCTACAAGAAGCACCCCCTTTATGAGGAATCCATTCGCCGGGTTCGCCCCTTGCGGGACCAGCGCGTAGCGGCTGATTTTGAAAGCACATATGCAACGTGTCCTGCCTAGTTGGGGCAAGGTTGGCCATGACTTTCGTGTTCTGGTCTGCTAGAAGCGGTCGGATCATTCTTCATCTGGATTTCTAAAGTTCCCATGTCCATCAAGAAAGCTGAGGATACGTGGCGTATCCGTCTGGTTGTTCCCCACACAGCACTGGAATTGTATGAAGCTGCGCTTGAGCCATACTTTGATGCGGTTCTGTGTTTTGAAATAGAAGATGGTGGACCGGATCACGGGAAATGGGTTGTTGATGCCTATTCAGATGGCCCATATGACAAGCCGGCTGTTTCTGTGTCCTTGTCTTTGGCGGCTGAGGCGGCCGGGATTGAAGAGCCTGCGGTGACAGTTGAGCATGAGCCACCACGCAACTGGCTGGCTGAGAACCTGTTGGCTTTTCCTCCGATTCAAGCGGGGCGCTTTTTTGTGCATGGCTCCCATTGGGCCGAGCCGCCACCGGAAGGAACGATTGCCCTGCAGGTTGATGCCTCTACGGCCTTTGGGTCCGGTGAGCACCAAAGCACATACGGTTGCTTGTTGGCTCTGGATCGTATGGCTGCTGCCGGGGAGGTTCTGGGCCAAGGGCAGGGACGGGCGCTGGATATGGGCTGTGGCTCCGGTATTCTTGGCTTGGCGTTAGCACGCTGCTGGGGAATTCCGGTGGTTGCGACAGATATTGATGAGGAAAGTACCCGGGTGGCCCAGCTGAATGCGGAGCGGAACCGGGTTTCCGGCCTGATGACCGTTTTTCCGGGGGATGGCTTCACAAATGCCGGTGTACAGGATCCGGCTCCTTATAACGTGATCTGTGCCAATATTCTGGCACGCCCTCTTTGTGAGATGGCCTCTGACATGGCCAAGGTTTTGGCCCCCGGTGGGCGCGTCATCTTGGCCGGGCTTCTGATCAACCAAGAAAATATGGTTCTGGATGCCTATCGGGCATCGGGCCTGTGCCTGCGCGAACGCATCGAGCTGGATCCTTGGGTGACCCTTGTTCTTGAGGCGCAGCAAAATATTCCGTCCTGAAGGTGGCGTGTTGCCATCTTTCGGGAGTGCTGTTCAGCCTCAGGATTCCGGGTGCGTCCCCCCGCGGGACACCGGGTGCTGGCGACGTGCCTGCGCTTTCCTTCGGTCAAGATACGTGCCGGCAATAATTTGCTCCACGTCTCCGCGTGACAGGCCAAGATCCATCAGCTCACGGTCACTCATGGACCTGAGGAGATCGGCCTCCCGCGTGCGGTCGCGCCAAGAGCGGAACTGCTCGATAAGGCTTCCGAAGACTGTGCTTGCGCTCATGTTAATGCTCCGAGACCGGGCAGGGGTTTCTGAAGACAACCGACATCCTGTATGACCGACACACCAAGGGGGATTCGGAAAAATCCGTCCCCGTACAGACACCAAACACCGTATCGACGACGCAAAACCGTTGCCAACTGGGATGATTCCAAACTCAGGACACTGTAATTCGGACTCTTGCAGACCAATATACGCTTCTTTCGCGATGCAGTAATGCATCCAGTGCATGGTTCTGACAATAAAGCATAGCTCTCTATTCATGAAAGAGAATCATTTTTTCTGTAAAGCCATAGGAAAAGGCATGCGATAGTATGCCGATACTGCCTGTTGGCAGACATAATTTCAGCCAACGGATTTAATAGAATGGGAGGCTTCATGAACCGGGAACAGCAGGCCAGCCGTTTGGCCCGTGTGCGTGATGCTCTTTCGAATCAAGGGATTGATGGCTTTTTGATCCCGCGACAGGATGAATATCAGGGGGAGTATGTTCCCCCTGCCAGCGAGCGTCTTGCCTGGTTGACTGGTTTCACGGGCTCTGCCGGAATTGCTGTTGTGCTGCCGGATCAGGCCGGTCTGTTTGTCGATGGCCGGTATACAATCCAGGCCCGGGAGGAAACCGATGGTGGTTTGTATCACCATTGCCATCTGACTGATTTTCCTCCGTCAAAGTGGCTGGAAAGTCATATTCGTCCGGGGCAGCTCATAGGGTTTGACCCATGGTTGCATACTGCGGGTTCTCTTGAGAAAATACGTTCTGTCCTGGAGAAGGTTGGGGCACGTCTGGTCCCTCTGGGTCCAAACCCTGTTGATGTGATCTGGGGAAATCGTCCGGCCTTGCCCGATGCACCGGCTGTTCCGCATCCGTTGAAATATGCCGGTGTTTCTGCCAGCGAAAAAATCTTGCAGATTTCTGGTCTTTTATCGGCATCCGGGGTTCATGCTGCCGTTCTGGGGGTGCCGGAAAGCGTGTGCTGGCTTTTGAATATCAGGGGGAGTGATGTTCCATGTACGCCCCTTGTCTTGTGCTATGCGCTTGTTCATGCCAATGCCACGGTGGATCTTTATATCGATCCGGTCAAGGTTACGGCGGAGGTGCGTGATCACCTTGCAGATATGGCCAGCCCGGTTTCTGTGCGTTTGCATGACAGGGCTTTGTTTGTCGACGGGTTGCGTGCGCTGTCAGGGCAAAAGGTCCGTGTTGATCGGCAGACAGGGACCGTTGCCATCACGGATATCCTTTCTTCCTCTGGCGCTGTGGTGTGTGTGGGCGATGATCCTTGCGCCTTGCCGCGAGCCTGCAAGAATAGCATTGAGCTGCGTGGGGCCCGGGCTGCCCATCACCGTGATGCCATCGCCATGATCCGTTTCCTGGGTTGGCTTGACCGAACGCTGCAAGCGGGGGAGGCGCCCGGAGAATACCAGGTTGCAGAGACGCTGCAGGGTTTTCGCCGTGATCTGGAGCATTTTCGGGGGCCAAGCTTCGAGACTATTTCTGCTGCCGGGCATCATGGTGCTATCTGTCATTACCGCGTTTCACGGGAATCAGATATTCCGGTTACATCCGGGCCATTATATCTGGTTGATAGTGGCGGTCAGTTTCTGGATGGCACAACCGATGTGACCAGAACTGTTGTCAGTGGTGTTGTGGAGCCAGAGCACCGACGCCGTTATACCCAGGTTCTGAAGGGCCATATTGCCTTGGCCACTGTGCGTTTCCCCGAAGGAACGACCGGGAGTCAGCTGGATGTGCTGGCGCGCCGCTTTTTATGGGATGATGGTCTGGATTATGATCATGGTACCGGGCATGGTGTTGGCAGTTATCTGTCTGTTCATGAAGGGCCGCAGCGTATATCCAAGCTTCCTGCCTCTGTGCCCCTGTGTCCCGGTATGATCCTGTCCAATGAACCCGGCTATTACAAGGACGGGGCGTACGGGATCCGGATCGAGATGTTGCAGGTTGTTATCGAGCTGTTTCCCCAGCCCCCTGATGCTACACGGACCATGCTGGGTTTTGAAACCCTGACCTTGGTTCCGTTGGATCATCGTCTGATTGACCATTCCTTGCTGACAGATGACGAGCGTGCATGGATTGACGCCTACCACCATCGTATTCTCAGGGATGTCGGCTCGTTTCTGAAAGAAGAGGACAGGGTGTGGCTGGAGCAGGTGACGCGGCCTCTCTGTGATCCATGCCAAGGATGATGGCCACAGGGCTTTTACCAGTTACGCAGCATGGAATCGATATCGTCTTGGGATACGCCCTTGCCATCGGCTTGCGGCCCATGGAGGAGGTGTTTGTCCGGGCGGTTGTCGTCGGGGCGGTTGCGCACATTTTCTGCCTTGGCAAGCCCTTCCTCAATTTCCCACAGCTCGACCAGTCGTTTTAGTTCGGCTTCCACGTGCATCAGAGTGTTGACCGTTGCGGATATTCTTTGCCCGGTCAGATCCTGGAAGCTGCAGGCTGTCATGATCTGAATCGATTGTTCGCCCAGCTTCTGGTACAGACCGGTATCCAGATCACCGGCGGTGTGTGCTTGGTCGATGATGGCCTGTATGGCTTCTGTTGCGGTCAAAATGGTTTGGGTCGCTTGCTCGGTTGCATCAACAACTGACTTTAATTCCGATGTTGCCGCCAGAATTTGGTCACCTTCGCCTGCTGCCGGGGTTAGCGCCGATACATGGTCGCGGGTCATTTCGATCCGTTCGACCAGTTCCTGCAATCCATCCCGTACCAGGCTGAAGTTTCCATCGTGGAGAGAGCGCGGGCGGTTTGCCTCAGGTTGTTCGGGGGTAATCGGCTTGATCAGAACACCATCTGCAGCCATGCGGTTGATTTCATCGCGTATGGCTTTGACCACAGCGCCCTGAATCTCCCGGGACATGGCCGTAACGGCTGCGGCAAGATTCCCAAACTCGCGCCCCAGGACTGCTTCTGGCTCGTCTGACTGCTTGGTCATCAGAACTCCACCTGCATTGTCGTGCATGCACAAAGCGAGCCATGGACCAGAAGCTTGCACGCTGTGGTCCACGCCAAGGCCCTGATGATCGGGCAGGGGGTGCCGGGGGTCAAGGCAGGCAAAGTGACTAGGGTATGTGCCCGGGTTGTGCCCGGGCGGGGCCGGGAACGCGGGGCGTTTGATCAGGGTTCCTTTGTTTTCGGTGCGTTGAACCTTGGGCACTTCGTAAAAGTGTTGCCGGCAGGCTATAGATCACCATAACGGTTGGCCTAGCTGGCTATCGTCGTTAACAGCCCGTATTTCTGTTGCGACACACAAGAGGTCGGCATAGAGAAGGTTATGTCACCAGAAACCTTTTTTCGGGCACGTCCTACGTTTTGCTTCTGACAAGAAGACGTTCAAGGGCATTCAGAAAAGCCTGCCGGTCACGGGATGAATAAGGGCGTGGTCCTCCCGTGATTTCGCCACTGTCACGCAGGTTGGTCATCAAGTCACGAACAGCCAAGGCCATACCTGCCGAGGCTGCATCCAGGATACGCCCGGATGGAGAGAGGGCCGTTGCACCTGCCTCTACACAACGGGCGGCCAGCGGGATGTCGTTTGTAATGCAGATATCGCCATTTCCAATCTCGGCGGCAATCCAGTGGTCTGCGGCATCTGGCTCTACCGGTACCACAACCTGTCGGATGTGTGCTCCCTCCAGCGAGCGGATCCACTGGTTCCCGACCAGCACCACGGCAATGCCATGACGATGTGCTGCCCGGACAGCATCTTCTTTGACCGGGCAGGCATCTGAATCAATGTAAAGCACAACGTCCTTATGCAAAAGCATCTTCCCAGCTGCCGCGTGTGGCCGCCTTTGAGTACTCTGTTGCCCGGTTTTCGAAGAAGTTGGTGTGCTCGACCCCGTTCAGGATTGCATCCAGCCAAGGCAGTGGGTTGCGGTCAATGTGGTAAGCGGGATCCAGGCCAAGCTGGGTCAGCCGCAGGTCTGCGATGTAGCGGATATAGTCCTTGATGTCGTGTGCTGTCAGGCCTTCTACCGGACCGGCTTCAAAGGCCAGATCGATGAATGCATCTTCCAGTCCTACAATGGTCTGGCACGCTTGTCTCAGGTCTTGTGCCAAGGCCGCTTGGTCAATATCCGGGTTTTCCCCCAAGAATGTCTTGTAAAGACGGATGATAGAGTTGCAGTGCAGGGTTTCATCGCGCACAGACCATGTCACAATCTGTCCCATACCCTTCATTTTGTTGAAGCGCGGGAAGTTGAGCAGGATGGCAAAGCTGGCAAACAGCTGGAGACCTTCGGTAAAAGCACCAAAGACGGCCAGTGTACGGGCAATGTCTGCGGGTGTTTCAACGCCCCACAGCTGCATATAGTCGTACTTGTCCTTCATTTCCTTGTAGTGGAGGAAGGCGGCATATTCTGTTTCGGGCATCCCGATGGTGTCCAGAAGATGGGCATACGCGGCAATATGAATGGTTTCCATATTGGAAAAGGCCGCAAGCATCATCTGCACTTCGGTTGGTTGGAACACACGCGTGTAGTTGCGCATGTAGCAGTTGTTCACCTCGATGTCAGACTGGGTGAAGAAGCGGAAAATCTGGGTCAGGAGATGTTGCTCGCCTTCACTCAGCTTATGGCGCCAGTCCTTGACATCTTCGGCCAAGGGCACTTCTTCCGGTAGCCAGTGGAGCTGTTGCTGGATCAGCCAGGCATCGTAGCACCAAGGATAGCGAAATGGCTTGTAGACGTGATTCGTGGGGGTCAGCAGTGACATGGCAATGATACCGTCCAGATAGAGTACAGAACGAGAGCGGGGCCTGGTAAGCGGTTTACTGGCAGGCCAAGCATTCCTCGTAGTTGGTTGGGGTAATGCCTGCATTGTCCTGTTCAACAGGGAGCGTGTTGCTGGCAACCCGATCACGGGCCGATACTAC
This sequence comes from Haematospirillum sp. 15-248, assembly GCF_012102665.1. Taxonomy (NCBI): domain Bacteria; kingdom Pseudomonadati; phylum Pseudomonadota; class Alphaproteobacteria; order Rhodospirillales; family Novispirillaceae; genus Haematospirillum; species Haematospirillum sp. 15-248. Next base: position 16,979 of record NZ_JAAVTF010000010.1, read on the forward strand.
CTCTGCCCTTTGCAAGGACTTGGAGCGACAATAGTACAGGCTTTTGACACCTTTCTTCCACGCCAGCATGTGGATCTGGTGCAGGTCCCGCTTGTGTACGTCTGCGGGCAGGAAAATGTTCAGAGACTGGGCCTGGTCAACCAGCGGTGCCCTGTCCGCGGCATGTTCGATAATCCAGCGCTGGTCCAGCTCAAAAGCTGTCTTGAAAACATCTTTCTCGTCTTGGGTCAGGAAATCCAGGTGCTGCACGGAACCTTCATTGACTGTAATCGAGGTCCACGTTTCCTCGTCGTTGCGCCCTTTATCAGCCAGAACCTTTTCCAGGGCGCGATTGCGTACCAGGAAACTTCCGGAAAGCGTTTTGTGGGTAAAGGCGTTTGCGGCAATCGGTTCAATGCCCGGGCTGGTTCCACCGCAGATAATGGAAATGGATGCGGTCGGTGCAATCGCTGTTTTATTGGAGAAGCGCTCCATGATTCCATAATCAGCAGCATCAGGGCATGGCCCCCGCTCGGCAGCCAGGGTGCGGGATGCAGCATCAGCCTGTGTCTTGATGTGCCGGAAAATCGTTCTGTTCCAGACCTTTGCCATGACAGACTCGAACGGAATCATGTTGTTCTGAAGAAACGAATGGTATCCCATCACCCCCAGACCAACAGAGCGCTCGCGCATGGCAGAGTATTTTGCCTTGGCCATGCTGTCTGGTGCCCGATCGATAAAGTCTTGCAGTACGTTATCAAGAAAACGCATGACGTCTTCGATAAAGCGGGGCTCGTCTTTCCATTCCATATAGGTTTCAAGATTCAGGGACGACAGGCAGCACACCGCTGTGCGGTCATGTCCAAGATGATCCCGCCCCGTCGGCAAGGTAATTTCGGCGCACAAGTTGGATGTGCGTACGCTCAGCCCGGCCATTTTCTGATGTTCGGGGAGGGCACGGTTCACTGTATCGGAGTAGATAATGTATGGTTCCCCGGTTTCAACCCGGGCCAGCATGATGCGGATCCATAGGGCGCGAGCCTTGACCTGTCGCATGACCTGGCCATCCCGCGGGCTGATCAGGGCCCAGTCACCGTCTTTTTCCACAGCGTCCATAAACGCGTCAGACAGCAAAATGCCATGATGCAGGTTCAGGGCTTTGCGGTTGGGATCACCCCCTGTCGGGCGGCGCAGCTCTATAAATTCCTCGATTTCCGGATGCCAGACCGGCAGATACACCGCAGCGGAACCGCGCCGCAGTGACCCTTGGGAAATGGCCAGGGTCAGGCTGTCCATAACCCGGATAAAGGGGACAACACCCGATGTTTTTCCAACCGTTCCAACCTTTTCACCGATTGAGCGCAGGTTCCCCCAATAGCTGCCAATTCCTCCCCCCCGAGCAGCCAGCCATACATTTTCAGTCCATAGGTCAACGATACCAGCAAGGGAATCGTCCGCTTCGTTCAGGAAGCAGGATATGGGAAGACCGCGGCTTGATCCGCCATTGGACAGAACCGGCGTTGCCGGCATGAACCACAGCTTGGAAATATAATCATACAGACGGCAGGCATGCTCGTCGTTGTCCGCGTAGGCACTGGCGACCCGGGCAAAAAGATCTTGATAGCTTTCGTCAGGGAGCAGGTAACGATCCGCAAGAACTGCTTTTCCAAAATTGGTCAGCAGGTCATCGTGCGCGGTATTGATCTGGATCTGAGGGGGGGGGGCAAGCTGTACGGCATTAAGCACGACGATATCTCCCGGGGGGTCTTTGCAGGACATGGTCAGGGCACTGAACAGTGCGGTGATGGCAAAGTGGTGCCTTTTTCAGGCATGCGGCGGCTCTTTTCAGCTCCTTATCCATGGGGTCCAGATACATTCAAGCAGTGCGACGTCAACCGGATGAGAGCAGCCCACTACGGACACCGTAGCCCCCGTCTTTACGGTAGGCCCTGTTTGGCAGCGTGATTACCATCGCGTCTATATATAGTAAATGTATTTTGATTTGCGTCAATATCTTGCGTTTTTCGGCAAATCGTGGCAGGGGGGCTTGCGCCGTCGGGGGCACACCATATCGACCTTTTTTGCTTGGGGCAATCTGCAAGAAAAAGGCATGCCTGCTATCTTGTGCGTCCCCCCTGACAGGAGTGCAGAATTCTTTGCTGCAGAATACTATTCTTGCGATAGTTTTTGTGGCTGACCTCATGCGTGCATTCGGTCTCTTCTTACTTCCTTTCTTTGTTTTTTCGACAATTCAGGTGCTGCAGTGCGGTTGGGTTGGTAGAGCCTACGAATGGTGTGACCTGTTAAATTTTACAGGTTGCACGACGTTCTTTTTGTTGGCTCCCATCCTGATGAACATAGCTAATGCAATGTAATATAATAATATTTTATCAAGCGTTCACATATTGCTTATACTTTGGCTGTATAATGTTTGCAACCATAGGCTTTCTTTTTCTTTGCCATCATACCGATAACTCTGTATCACGGTGCATGAAGGGAAAACCGGTGCGGGCGAGGACACCGGTCCCGAACGTAACAGTGTGGGGTAATAAAGAGATGTATGAAGACGTCCTGACGCTGACAAAAGACCATGCTTCCGAAGTTCCGGATCACCATCAGAGAAACGTCCGGGTCGATGAGAGTCCCGCTCCAGTTGTGCTGGAAGAGCAGATCGGGCATTTGCTTCGTAAAGCCAATCAGCGGGCTACGGCCATTTTCCAGTCCCAGCTGGGAAGTGCGGAATTCACATTACCGCAGTTCTCTGCTCTAGTTAAGTTGCTGGAAAAAGGCACTGTTTCCCAGAACTCCCTTGGCCGCCTGATCGGTATGGATGCTGCAACCATGCAGGGTGTGGTGAGGCGGCTTAGTGAAAGAGGCATGATAGAGCGTTGCGCTGACGAGCGGGACCGCAGGCGCGTCAAGTTGACGGCCACGTCGGATGGGCGTCGGATGGTTTCTTCTGCTGTACAGGCTGTTGCCAGGGCTGCAGAACAGACGCTGGCCCCGCTGACGCCGCGGGAACAACAGACTTTCCTGCGTCTTCTGCGTCGACTGACCTGATCTTTTTTCTTGATTGTGTATCATTATGCAGCCGGACATGTCATGTCCGGCTGCAGTGTTTTCAAGCTCCGCAATACGGTGTTCAGCACAGTGCATCAATATCCACGGGTGTCAGGAATCCGGGAATGATTGTAACTGGAACGGGCAGGGATGTTGCTGTAGCAGCCTGTATCAGAGGGGCCATCCCCTCCCCATGTGGCTTGGATGCCGTGACCATAATGGTAATGTCCCGGTATTCGTCCAGGACAGACAGAACCTCTTGCAGTGGATCACCTTCCCGCAGGATCAGTTGGGAAAAGACTCCGCTGATCCGGTGTATCTCAGCGGCTGCTCGTTGCAGACGTTCTTCGGCCTGTTGTACGGAATCATCACGCATTCTGGAGCCGACCAAGATCCAGTCCGTTTGTTCAGAGGAAGGAGCAATGCTCAGCAGGGTTATACGGGCTGATTCATTATAGGCCCTCCAGGCGACATAGCGTATGACGGCCTGAATCTCCGGCGTTTCGTCAATCAGTACCAAGAAACCACGTAGACCATTTTCGCCCCTTATGGTGCATGCTGATGGATCTGAAGGCTGGGGAGGATCCGAGGCGAGCCGAGGAGTGGGGGCTACCCCCATCAGGCGCTTTATCAATGCCAGAAACGAGGTCATGGGTTTGTCCCCTTAGAGGGAGGCTCAACGGCCAAGATTCTATCGCAGGGACATGCCTGTTGGTCTCATGATGTCCTGTGACGGGCAGATTGCAACCTGTGATCCCTGATTATGCAGAAACAGGGCCATGCAGCCAAATGGCCCTGTTCCGAAATTGGGGTTATGGGCCACTGCGTCGGGTCTTGCCGCCCCTTTGCACCCAGTTCAGAATCCCTCCTTCCATACGGAACAGGTCCTGTGAGAATCCTGCTGCGGCCAGAATGCCAGAAGCGACGCCGCACCGTTGTCCGCTGCGGCAGTGGAGAACCAGTTTTTTACCGGTTGTATCCGGAACGTCTGAGGGGTCAAAGCGGCTGAGGGGTATTAAAATAGAGCCCGGGATGTGTTCCGCGTGATATTCGTGCTCTTCCCGCACATCGATCAGGATGGCCTCCCCGCGTTCCAGCCACATCATGATGGTTTCCGGGGTTTCAATCTGGATACGGGGTTTGTTGTTGTCTTCTGTGTGTGAAGCGTGCATGGCGGATTTCCACAAGACATGAAACGGATCTGTATTCATACTACCCTGATGCTGTAAGTGCATCTCTATGTTCATATTTGCAGGGAGCGGGGTTTTGAGTCGTGTGCCATGTCATGAACTGGATTGTCGTGGTATGTCCTGCCCGCTGCCTGTCTTGAGGACTCTTCGTGCTATCGCAGATCTTCATCCTGGCGAGAGCTTGAGGGTTATTTGTGATGACCGCATTGATGAACGTGACTTTCGCGCACTGTGTCAGAAAGCTGGCGTGATGCTGGTATCTAGTGATAAAGGCACGGGACAGCTGATCATGCTGATCAGCTGTCCCGATTCTGCCAACGGAGGAATAACCGGCTGCTGCTAGTCAACCATCGCCTTGTATGCATGCCATGATGCATGTGCAATCAGGGGCAGGGTCACAATAAGGCCAATAAAGAACGTGCCGATTCCGACGCCTGTAATCAGGACAATGGCCGCAGCCCAGCCAAACATGGCGTGTTTGTTGCCGTATACGGCGCGGACGCTGGTAATCATGGCGGCGTAGGCAGATATGTTGCGGTCAATCACCATAGGCAGGCTGATTGCCGATATGGCAAAAACACCGGCGGCGATAAAGCCGCCAATCAGGGTGCCCAGTGCCAGAAAGGGGGGTGCCTGCGGCGATGCCAGCAGTGAACCGATGAAGTTGCTCATATTTGGCGGCGCACTGCTGAAAAAGATCGCAAACAGCACCAGTGACACAACAAACCACAGCATCATGGCAACCATCAAGGTCATGCCAATCATGCCAAGTTGCATGGAATTGCGTTTATAGACCCTGAGAGTATCCGAAAACGTCACAGGCTGGTTTTCAGCGTGCAAGCGGCTGATTTCATAAAGACCAACGGCGGCAAACGGGGCAATCAGCATGAAGCCGGCAACCAGCGGGACCAGAAGGGACTCCATACCAACGGAAAAAAGACCGGAAGCCATAAGCCAGGCAATAACGGAAAAAATAGCCCCGTAGCCCAAGCTGATTGTGGGGGCTGTCATCAGGTCATCCCATCCTCGGGCCAGCCAGCGCGTTGTCTGGTCAACGCTGACACTGCGTATTCCCGGCCACGAGGTGCTTCCATACCATAGGCTGGCGGCTGCCTCGGGAGAGACGGCTTGTTCTGGATGCGCATTGCGATGGTATTCTTCGGACGTCTCTGTTGACATGACCAGTCTCCGCGTCTTGGATCCACATGCACTGTACTATACGGGGAAGGAAGTTCATCCGGAAGGCTGTTTGATAATAAGGTTTTTATCTATGACAGTAAATGATGGTCATATATGTGTTATGACGAATGAGTGTGTAGATGCATTGACAATAATACATCTTCCAGATTGATGATGAAGTGTATAAAGTCCCCTCCGATCATTTCAATATATGATCATTTTGTGTTGATTCAGGGGGATCGGTAAGGGGGAAGTATGATCGATATAACAGGGGTTGCTGTTGATATAGCGCAGAAGCGTTCTTCACGTTTGTTCTGGCGGAACGTTCTTCTTGGGGTATTTCTTACGGTTCTGGCCTTGGGCTTTTATGTTGGCATTATCGTCAAGATAGGACTTGTTGGCCTCTAGGGGTATTGCCATGAAGGGCAGAACCGTTTTCCGGTCTATGATCCCGGTGCCTGGAAGCCTACGCTCCGAAACGCGGTACTGGGTTTTGCTGTCGCTGTCTTCTCTTGCTCTTGCCGGTGGGCTTGCCCTGTTGCTTGCCCTGTCGCGTACGCCGGGTGTGCAGGAGTATTTGCCAGTTCATTTTTTCCGGGCGGCACTGGTTACGCACGTTATTTTCAGTGTTGTCATATGGTATTTGGGTATGGCGGCATCTGTATGTACCTATCTTGTTGCAGCGCGTAGCAGTCCCTACTTTTCAGAAGAACGGACTGATCTCTTCCGTTTTGCCCCGTCCTTGGCGACCGGGGGAATGGTGCTCCTTCTGGTTCCATTTTCTCTTGGCCTTGGGGAGCCATCCCTGAACAATTATGTGCCGGTTATTGGCCACCCGGTTTTCGGGCTTGGTCTGGTGTTGCTTGGCATTGCATTCAGTGCTCCTTTTTATCGTATTTTGATGTGGCCCGATGGCCGGGATTCCGGAGCTTGTTTGTTCTGCGCCCGTGGGTTGGCGGCAGTATGGTTTCTGGCGCTGTTATGTTGTGTTCTTGCCGCGCTGACCATGCCGTCCGGGCTTCAGTCCGTTCCTTTCAACGAAACCTTGTTCTGGGGAACGGGTCATCTGTTGCAGTTCCTGAATTTCCTGATGATGGTGCTGATCTGGCAGGATGTTGGGCGTCGCCTGCACGGGGAATATCCGCTGTCTTCCGGTTTGCTGCGCACCATTGTTGTTCTTGTCGTATCTGTGGCCTTGCTTGGTCCGTTTCTTTATTTGTTTCTGGATCCACGTGATGCGCGTTTGTTCTCGCACTTTACCCTGCTGTATCAGCTGGGGTTGATTGGTCAGCCCTTTCTTGCTGTCGCAGGGCTTGTGGGCGCCCTGTTGTGCAGGGGGTTGAAGCCAGGAACGGTGCAGGGAGCAGGGCTTGGATTATCGTGTTTGCTGTTTGTGGTTGGTGGTTTGTTTGGCTATGCCCTGGGAGGAGGGGACACGCGCACGCCGGCTCATTATCACCTTGTGATTGGTGGAGTGATGCTGGCCCTGATGGTTTTTCTCGCCACGGTGTTGTTGCCATGGCTGGGTTATTCCTTGGCTCGTATGCGCTCCGTCCTGAGATGTCTGGGGCTGTATGGAGCCGGGCAGCTCTTGCACGCCGGAGGGTTGTTTGTTGCCGGTAGTTCCGGTGTTGCGCGCAAGACCGCCGGGGGAAGCCAAGGGCTGGATACGCCTCTCGAGATCGTGTCGATGCTGGCAATGGGTTGTGGAGCCTTTATTGCTGTTATCGGGGGTGCATCCTTTGTCTGGATTATTGGATCCCGGTTACTGGGGCGGCCATCTGTCTTGTCTGAATCCTTGACGGAGAGTGAAGGCAGGTATTTGGCAAAAACCTGAGCGGTCTGTTTTGGGGTGATGATCCAAGGGGTTTGGAGGGAAGGGGAGTCCTATGAATTTTTCTGGTTATCTGGAGCTGTGCAAGCCCAGAATTGGTGTCATGATTGCGCTGACTGCAGCCGTCGGGTATGCGGCCGTTGCCGAAAGCTTGGATCCGGCTGCCTTGGTGGTTCTGGTCTTGGCCATGCTTCTCGGGTCGGCGGGTTCGTCCGTCTTCAATCATTTCTATGATCGTGACATTGATCGCCGGATGAAGCGCACGGCCGGTCGTCCTTTGGCTGCTGGCCTGATCAGCAAGCCGGTACATGCCTTGTGGTTTTCGGGGCTTCTTCTTATGGCGGGCCTGTGGCTGGCCTTGGGTGCTTTTAACTGGGCCGTGGCGTTGCACCTTTTTTTGGGGGCGTTTATTTATGCCATTGTCTATACGGTCTGGCTCAAGCGTCGCACATGGCTGAATATTGTTATTGGCGGAGCTGCGGGCAGTTTTGCTGTTCTGGCGGGTGCCGCGGCCTTTGATCCCGGTGTTTGGTTGTTGCCCGTACTTATGGCGACTACCTTGTTTCTCTGGACGCCCTCCCACTTCTGGGCCTTGGCTATCCTGCTCAAGGATGATTATGCAGGTGTTGGTGTTCCCATGTTGCCGGTTCTGGTTGGGGAGGCCCGTTGTTCACGGTGGATTCTGGGCAACACCATTCTTCTTGTTATTTCTGCAGGAGTTCCTTGGGTGATGGGACTTCTTGGGCCGGTGTATGGTGCTGTCTCGACAGGGGCTGCGTTGCTGTTCCTTTGGCAGAATATACAGCTGGTTCGTGCCCCGGGTCGATCAGAGGCACGGCAGGTCTTCCTGGGATCGATGCAGTATCTGTCCCTTGTCTTCTTGGCTGTTGTTCTGGACCGACACCTGCCAGTCTTATGGTAGGGATCAGGGTTTGCGCGGTTTGGCGCGTACGGCCCCATAGCCGCAGTCGCACTTCTGCCCTGGTGTCATCAGCTTGAGTGTCAGCGGTGCTCCCTGCTGGTCGGCTCCGGGGTGTTCCCACCGGAACAGGGCGCCGCATTTTTGACATACCTTCTCATCGGGGGCTGTCCGTGGTGTCTTTGATCCCCGTAATCCGAGTGCTTTTGCGGTGGGGGTGGCAGGCCGACCCGGCAAGGGAAGGCCCGGACCTTCGCCGCGTCGAACCGGTGGCGGCAAGGGACGATCCTGACGGGGAGGGAGTGTCATTCCGGTGGCTCCGGTGGTGGTGGCATGGGGATGGCATCTTCAACAATGTCGACGTAGCCGACCTCTATGGCGTGTTCCAGTGCGACAAGGCCTTCACGTGCTTCTTCATACATGGTGCGCAGGCGCCCGATATCCCGGATGCCTGTCTCCGAGGCGCGTTGCCAATCCATGGTTGTGACAGCAAGCAGATAGCTGGCCCGCAGGCGTGCAACGGAAACAGCGACGCGAAAAAAGGAGTCCCTTGTAAAGCGGGGAACCTTTTCGTGAATAATTTCGCGGTTTGCCGATCTGATGGAGATCTCGACCTCGTCCAGGAACCTGCGCCGTTGCTGCAGGCCTTCGGTGTCATCAGTCAGGAAAACAGAGGGGCGGGTCATGGCAGCACGCTTCAAAGCCCGTTGGTGACACAGGCTAACACAGTCACGGGTTGCCAGGAATAGTTCTGTCCTGGCCTTCTATGGACAGGTCTCCATGAAGGGCACCCAAGCTTTCGCAGGCGAGGTAGTGTTGGAGAACAGCTGGATTGCGGGCGGTGATAGCAGGCTTCCAGCGTGATGCGGATTGACCGGCAACGTGGCGGGTAAAGTGCATGGCTTGGTCCCATTCCATGGACAGGGATGCGATCAGGGTTGCCGTTACGCCAACGTCGGTGCCGATTTGCCCTATCTGTTCGGCTGTTTTCCGGTTGCGACTCGCCATTGACAAGGCGCGGTAGAAGCCGGCGCATTCAGCAAAGGCCACGGAGATTTGCATGATGCTTTCATCGGCTCCGGTCTCGGGGGATCCCGAGGCGGGGCGTGGTGGCAGACAGAGCATCAGGGCAACAACCAAGATGCCTGGATACAGAAACGTTGGTGTTGTATGTGGCGAATCTGCCATACGCAGAATCCTGCTGTGCCCCTGTTGCGCCACAACAGCCAGAGTCAGTTGTATGTGTGCGCATCTCTCCCACCACTCTTACCCCGGGGGTGCCCGGCGTCCACATGCATGCATGTGATCACGCATTTTTCTGTCGATAGTCCTGTGCAGGAACATCGGAAGAGTGTGTATCATGCTGATTCTAAGGCATTTATGTTGTGGCTTGAATGACCGATCATGCGTTTCTGGCGAGACGAAACTGGCTTGCTCCAAACCGGATGGGGTTGGAACAGACAAGATCCCCGGACTTTTGGCGATGTCCGGGGATCTTGTGATATCTGGTGCCCCCAGCAGGACTTGAACCCGCGACCCCCTGATTACAAATCAGGTGCTCTACCAGCTGAGCTATAGGGGCATGATCTGGCTGCGGCACTAAATAAACTGCTGCTCGCCAGAGGGAAACCCCTTTTTTGTGTCTGACAGTATGTTTTTTATACTGTTCTTGCTGTTTGTGTCCGGAAAAGCTCGTACAAGGCCACGGCAGCAGCATTGGAAACGTTCAGACTCTCGACGGCCCCGCTCATCGGCAGGGCTGTGAGAATGTCGCAGTTTTCGCGGGTCAGCCGACGCAGGCCGCTTCCCTCTGATCCAAGTGTCAGCGCTACTTTTCCGGATAGCCGTGCTTCTGGAAGGGTGGAGGGGGCATCTGCGGTCAATCCAGCAATCCAGAAACCGCCGTCCTTGAGAACAGACATTGCCCGTACCAGGTTGGAAACGCGTATCAGGGGCATGCGTTCCAAGGCGCCGGATGCGGATTTGGCCAGTGTTCCTGTTTCTTCCGGTGAATGCCGGTCCTGTATGATAACGGCCAATGCTCCGAAAGCGGCGGCTGACCGGATGATCGCTCCGACATTGTGTGGGTCTGTCACCTGATCCAAGATCAGCACGGTTGCTGAATCCATGTTGTGGGCTCTGGCAACAACATCTTCGGGGCCTATGGCGGGCAAGGCTCTGACCTGCAGGGCAAGGCCCTGGTGCACGCTGCCAGGTGGCAGAAGCAGATCCAGTTCTTCCCGGTCCATAATCGTAGCGGGAATCTGGCGGAGTGTCTGCCTGGCGGTTGTGTCCAGTGTGTCCAGTGCATCCCGTGTAGCCATCAGCTGTACACACGGGCGATCCGGGTTGAGCAGTGCCGCTTCCACGGGGTGCTTTCCGTACAGCCAGATGCCTGTTCCCGCATCGGGATGCCGGGTACGCTCTTCGCGCTGGTGGCCTGCTGCACGGGAGCGTGGGGTGTCGCGTCGTCCGGAGGTTTGGGAACGCGGCTTGCGGGACATGGGGGACTCCTGAAAAGTAAGGGTGCCGGAATAGGTTGGCGTGCAGAGTAGGGCTTATTTTCCCGTTGACAAGGGGGGCTGTGTCCTAGTAAACCCGGGCCTCCCGCCGATGCGGGTTATCGCGGTACCCATGGAGGGGTGGCCGAGTGGTTAATGGCAGCAGACTGTAAATCTGCCGACGGATGTCTACGTAGGTTCGAATCCTACCCCCTCCACCATACAGCAGCGTCATACAGATTTTTACGCTGCCTGTATCATAGGGTACATGTGTGCGGGTGTAGCTTAATGGTAAAGCTCCAGCCTTCCAAGCTGGCTACGTGGGTTCGATTCCCATCACCCGCTCCAATGCACTGAACATTCTCTGGTGTTGTGCCGGGGGCGGCCTTGGCGCACGTCAACCCCCTAACAGGTAGCATTCAGAAGGCATGTGCTGAAATGAGCAAGGCAAAATTTGAGCGGACGAAGCCGCACTGCAACGTTGGCACGATTGGCCACGTTGACCATGGGAAGACGTCATTGACGGCGGCGATCACGAAGGTTCTGGCCGAGACAGGTGGTGCTACGTTTTCTGCGTATGACCAGATTGACAAGGCTCCCGAAGAACGCGCCCGCGGTATTACGATCTCGACGGCCCACGTTGAGTATGAAACGACAAACCGCCATTACGCACACGTTGACTGCCCGGGTCACGCTGACTATGTGAAGAACATGATCACCGGTGCCGCGCAGATGGATGGTGCCATTCTGGTTGTTTCTGCCGCGGATGGCCCGATGCCGCAGACCCGCGAACACATTCTGCTGGCTCGCCAGGTTGGTGTTCCGGCCCTGGTTGTGTTCCTGAACAAGGTTGACCAGGTTGACGATCCAGAGCTTCTGGAGCTGGTTGAGCTGGAAATCCGCGAGCTTCTGTCCTCGTATGACTTCCCCGGGGATGATATTCCTATCATCAAGGGTTCCGCGTTGGCCGTTCTGGAAGACAGTGACCCGAAGATCGGCAAGGAAGCAATTCTGGAGCTGATGCGTGCTGTTGATGAATACATCCCGCAGCCGGATCGTCCGAAAGATCTGCCGTTCCTGATGCCGATCGAAGACGTGTTCACGATTTCGGGTCGTGGTACTGTTGCAACCGGTCGTGTGGAGCGCGGTATCCTGAAGGTCAACGACGAAGTCGAGATCATTGGCCTGAAAGATACCACCAAGACCACCTGTACCGGTGTGGAAATGTTCCGCAAGCTTCTGGATCAGGGTGAGGCCGGTGACAACATCGGTGCGCTGCTGCGTGGCGTAAAGCGTGACGACGTGGTGCGTGGCCAGGTTCTGGCCAAGCCAGGTTCGATTACGCCGCATACCGATTTTGAATCGGAATGCTATATCCTGTCCAAGGATGAAGGCGGCCGTCATACGCCGTTCTTCTCCAATTACCGTCCGCAGTTCTACTTCCGTACTACCGACGTGACCGGAACAATCGAGCTGCCGGAAGGTACCGAGATGGTCATGCCCGGAGACAATATCCGTATCAGCGTTCGCCTGATTGCCCCCATTGCCATGGATGAAGGTCTCCGCTTCGCCATCCGTGAAGGCGGCAGAACCGTCGGCGCCGGCGTCGTCTCCAAAATTAACAAGTAACAATCCAAAATCGAAGTCGTTCCGGAAGGTTTGAATGAAATCTTCCGGAAAAGGCTTGATCTTTCCGGGGTGTCCGGTTATACCCTGCCGCTCCGGTCATTTCGGAGAAAAGCCAAGGCAAAATTTGCAGTGTAATGCGCATCTTGTGCTTTTTGGTTCGGTCTAGGCGTCCTGAAGGGGTGTAGCTCAACTGGTAGAGCACCGGTCTCCAAAACCGGGGGTTGCAGGTTCGATCCCTGTCGCCCCTGCCAAGGATTTCTGAAAGACCGTGCCCGGCCAATGCCGGGCGCTGTCGTATCGTGTTGGTGTCTGTGTGTGGTTCCTGCACAAGTTGGTCCGGAGCCTCCTTGTTGTGTCGTTTCCTGTGTTTGATGTTGTGCAGTTTTCCGGTGGGTGTTGAGTAGAGCCATGGCAAAAACCAATCTTGGTCAGTTTGTGCGGCAGGTCCGCCAAGAGGTTGCGCGTGTTGTGTGGCCAACCCGCAAGGAGGCCGCGGTATCTACCGTCATGGTCTTTGTGATGGTTGTTCTCGCAGCGCTTTTTTTCTTGATGGTGGACCAGGTTCTTGCTTGGGGCGTGAAGCTGATTTTTGGCCTGGGAGGCTGATCTATGGAAGCGCGTTGGTACGTTCTGCACGTTTATTCCGGGTTTGAGAACAAGGTTGCCCAGTCCATTCGCGAGCAGGCTGTTCGCAAGGGGCTGGATGTGCAGTTTGAGGAAATTATGGTGCCGACCGAGGAAGTGGTGGAAATCCGCCGTGGCTCCAAGGTTCATGCTGATCGCAAGTTTTTCCCCGGTTATGTTCTTCTCAAGATGCAGATGACGGACGAGAGTTGGCATTTGGTGAAGGATACGCCGAAGGTCACTGGGTTTCTGGGTGGTCGCGGGCGTCCTGTTCCGATTACTCAGCAAGAGGCTGAGCGCATTATCAATCAGGTGCGTGAAGGTGTTGAGCATCCAAAATCTTCTGTTACGTTCGAGGTGGGTGAGCAAATTCGTGTTGCGGATGGCCCGTTTGCCTCGTTCAATGGAATGGTTGAGGAAGTTGACGAAGAGCGCGCCCGTCTGAAGGTTTCTGTGTCTATCTTCGGTCGTGCAACGCCCGTGGATCTTGAGTTCTCCCAAGTCGAAAAGGTCTAGGGGGGTATTTCTGCTTCTGCGGCTATGCTTTGCGCTGAGCAGTGGTTTTTGTGTGGAAGGCCTGTGCCGGGCTGTACCACAGCCTTTCTTTGTGATGAGGTAAAAAATGGCAAAAAAAGTAGTTGGTTATGTCAAGCTGCAGGTGCCGGCGGGCAAGGCTAATCCGTCTCCGCCGATTGGTCCGGCGCTTGGTCAGCGTGGCCTGAATATCATGGAGTTCTGTAAAGGCTTCAACGCTGCAACCCAAGGGATTGAGCCGGGTACGCCAATTCCGGTTGTCATCACAGCCTATGGTGATCGTACGTTCTCTTTTGTTCTCAAGACGCCGCCTGTCAGCTACTTCTTGAAGAAGGAAGCTAGTGTCGCCAAGGGATCTACAACGCCGGGTCGCGGTGCCAGCGTTGGTCGGGTCACATCGGCGCAGATTCACAAGATTGCTCAGGTCAAGATGGTTGACCTTAACTGCGATACAGTTGAATCGGCCGCTGAGATGATCAGGGGTTCTGCCCGTTCCATGGGTCTGGTGGTTGAGGAGTAAGGGACGATGGCAAAGCTTGGCAAGCGTCTGTCCGCAGCTTATGAAAGCGTTAATCGCGAGAAGCTGTACACATTGGTTGAGGCAGTTGGTCTTGTGAAGGAAGGCTCCCGGGCCAAGTTCGACGAGACGATCGAGGTTGCGGTTAATCTGGGTGTTGATCCCCGGCACGCTGACCAGATGGTTCGTGGTGTCGTAGAGTTGCCGCACGGAACAGGCAAGGCTGTTCGGGTTGCTGTGTTTGCAAAGGCCGGCAAGGCTGATGAAGCAAAGGCTGCCGGGGCTGATATTGTCGGTGCCGAAGAGCTTCTGGAAACAATCCAGCAGGGCAAGATCGACTTTGATCGCTGCATTGCATCACCTGACATGATGGGTCTGGTTGGGCGTGTTGCAAAAATCCTTGGTCCTCGTGGTCTGATGCCCAACCCAAAGCTGGGTACCGTGACGGTTGATGTCGTCTCTGCTGTCAAGGCAGCCAAGGCAGGTCAGGTTCAGTTCCGTGTCGAAAAAGCCGGTATTGTTCACGCAGGTATTGGTAAGGCTTCCTTTGATGAGGGTAAGCTGGTAGAGAATGTCCGGGCCTTTGTTGATGCTCTTCAGAAGGCGAAGCCGTCTGGGGCGAAGGGGTCCTATATGCAGAAAGTTTCGCTCAGCTCCACCATGGGGCCGGGTGTTAAGGTCAGCATTCCTTCCATTGCGGGGTAATGCTGTTGTCTGTCAGGGCGGTTTTTATGCCGCCTTGGCGGAAGCTCTGGTTGATCCGGGGTTTATGACCTGTCCAAGACTACGGGTACCTTGCGTGGGCAAGGTTCTAAGAGGGGAGCGCCCCGCCTGTACAGACGGGAGTTGAAGAGTTTGTCAGTCGGTTTTCCTGATGCCTGTGTGTCAGAGTTCCGTTGTCGAGTTTCAGCTTCCGGGGCAGATGATACCCTCCGTACTTTTTGTATTGGAGGACGTCGCAACCAATCCTGTCCGGTATGTTTGCCGGGTCAGGGTGAAGAAGCGGAGACGCACCGTGAACCGTGAACAGAAACAGGAGTTGGTGTCCGAACTCCACGGTCTGTTCGGAGAAGTATCCACCGTTGTGGTTGCCCATTATTCCGGGCTGACCGTGGCGGATCTGGAATCTCTTCGTAAACAGATGCGCGCAGTAGGCGCCAGTTTCCGTGTAACCAAGAATCGGCTCACGCGTATTGCTCTTGAGGGTACGAAGTTTGATGGCCTTTCCAGCCTTCTTACCGGACCGACCGGCATGGCCGTGTCGGCTGACCCGGTAGCTGCTGCGAAGGCCATGGTCGAGTTTGCCAAGACGAATCCAAAGTTGATTATTCTTGGCGGTGTCATGGATGGAAATGCCCTGAACGTCGATGGCGTCAAGGCCTTGGCATCCTTGCCCAGCCTCGATGAACTTCGTGCCAAGCTGGTTGGCATGCTGCAAACTCCGGCCACGCGTGTGGCGACCGTGCTGTCTCAGCCCGGCGCCATCGTGGCTCGCGTTCTCAATGCCTATGCAACCAAGGGCGAAGTCGCCTGAGTCGTTATTTTTCCCGTGGTAAGCGGGGAAAGAAAACCATTTGCCGGGCTGTCTGATGTCTGTTTAGTCCGGCTGACATACGGAGTAAGAAAATGGCTGATGTTGCCAATAAGCTTGTTGCTGAACTGTCCTCTCTGACTGTTCTTGAAGCCGCTGAGTTGTGCAAGATGCTGGAAGAGAAGTGGGGCGTTTCCGCTGCCGCTCCGGTGGCTGTCGCAGCTGCTGCCCCTGGCGCTGCTGCCCCGGCCGCTGAAGAAAAGACAGAATTTGATGTTGTTCTCGCTTCCGTCGATCAGAGCGTAAAGATTGCCGTAATCAAGGAAGTTCGCGTTATAGATCCCAAATTGGATCTGAAACAAGCGAAGGAGATCGTTGAAAGCGCGCCGAAAGTTGTGAAGGCAGCTGTTTCCAAGGAAGAGGCTCAAAAGATCAAGGAGCAGTTGGAGAAAGTTGGCGCTAAGGCTGAGCTGAAGTAATTTCCGTTCTGCTGTCCCAGTTTTGCCGGGGGTCACAAATGCGACCCCCGGCACGCTGTCGTTCTTATATCCTGAATTGCAGGATGAGGCGTGTGGTGTTAGAAAAGCGGAGCTTGCTGCGTGGCAGCGTATTTTAATAGTTCAGGGTTCCTCCCCAGAATCTGGCTGTTCTAGGTTTTGCGGAGGTCAGTCCGGACGCCGTATGACAGGGCACATGCGGGCAGTAGGACTGAGCCACCTTGTATTTGGGAATGGCGGTTTGGTGCATGCTCTGGCGCCTTCTGCCACGGCCTTCTTCTGTAGATTTCAGGAGTGGGCCGCGTTCAGTCTGCAAGATCTTCAAAGATCCACGCGGGCATGTCACAGACTAAGGAGCGACAATGGCTAGGTCCTTTACAGGTCGGAAACGGGTACGTAAGAGTTTTGGGCGCATCCGCACGGTGGCCCCCATGCCGAACCTGATTGAGGTTCAGAAAAACTCCTACGATCAGTTCCTTCAGACAGGAATCCCTGCGGATAAAAGAACCCCTTCGGGTTTGCAGGAAGTGTTCAAGTCAGTTTTTCCGATCAAGGATTTTGCCGGGAAGGGCGAGCTTGAGTTTGTCCGTTATGAGCTGGAAGATCCCAAGTATGACGTTGACGAGTGCCAGCAGCGTGGAATGACCTTTGCGGCTCCGCTGAAGGTAACGCTTCGTTTGGTCGTCTGGGACATTGATGAAGATACGGGTGCCCGTTCTGTTCGCGATATCAAGGAGCAGGATGTGTACATGGGGGATATGCCCCTGATGACCCGTAATGGTACCTTTATTGTGAATGGTACCGAGCGTGTTATCGTTTCCCAGATGCACCGTTCTCCTGGTGTGTTTTTTGATCATGACAAGGGCAAGACCCATTCGTCGGGCAAATACCTCTTTGCCGCGCGCGTGATTCCCTACCGTGGCTCGTGGCTGGATTTTGAGTTTGATGCAAAGGACATGGTCTATGTCCGTATCGACCGTCGCCGCAAGCTGCCGGTCAGCACCCTGTTGTATGCGCTTGATTCCAAGGCTGCAGAGGCTTTGCGTGTGGAGCGCGCCCGTGCCCGCCAGCCACTGGATCCTGCTGAGCTGACCGGGCTGTGTGCCGAAGATATTCTGAACTATTTCTACGACCGTATCGTCTATACGGCCGATGCTCGTGGGTGGAAGACGGCTTTTGTTCCCGAACGTCTGAAGGGCGTGAAGCTTCCCTATGATTTGATTGATGCTGCTACGGGTGAGCTGAAAGCGGAAGCCGGTACCAAGGTTAGCCCACGTCTTGGCAAGAAGCTGATCGATGATGGACTTTCGGAGATGCGTGTCCCTGTCGAGGACCTCGTCGGGCGCTATGTTGCCGAAGACATCATTAATCCGGCGACAGGGGAAGTGTTCCTTGAAGCGGGTCAGGAAATTACCGAGTCAAGCTTGGCGGAGCTTGACAGGAACGGTATTGACGAGTTGCCAACCCTGCATATTGATCATGTTCAGGTTGGGCCGTATATCCGTAATACGTTGTTCGCGGACAAGAATGCCTGCCGTGAAGAAGCGCTAATCGATATTTACCGTGTTATGCGCCCGGGTGAGCCGCCAACACTTGAGGCAGCTGAACTGCTGTTCCGTGGCTTGTTCTTCGATCCGGAGCGTTACGACCTTTCGGCCGTTGGTCGCGTGAAGATGAACTCCCGCTTGAGTCTGTCGATGGATGAGGCGCCGGATACGGTTCGTGTTCTCCGTCGGGATGACATCCTGCGTATTATCAAGGTTCTGGTAGAGTTGAAGGACGGGCGTGGGGAGATCGATGATATCGATCACTTGGGTAACCGTCGTGTTCGCTCTGTCGGCGAATTGATGGAAAACCAGTACCGTGTTGGCTTGCTGCGTATGGAGCGCGCAATCCGCGAGCGTATGTCCAGCGTGGATATTGATACGGTCATGCCTCATGATCTTGTCAATGCCAAGCCTGCTGCTGCTGCTGTGCGCGAGTTCTTTGGGTCTTCCCAGCTTTCGCAGTTCATGGACCAGACCAACCCACTGTCGGAAGTGACGCACAAGCGGCGTTTGTCGGCCTTGGGTCCAGGTGGTCTGACGCGTGAGCGTGCCGGGTTCGAGGTTCGAGACGTTCACCCGACCCACTACGGTCGTATCTGCCCGATTGAAACGCCGGAAGGGCCGAACATTGGTCTGATCAACAGCTTGGCAACGTATGCTCGTGTCAATCAGTACGGGTTTATCGAGGCTCCTTATCGCAAGGTTGTCGACGGGCGTGTGACCGATGAAGTCATCTACATGTCCGCAATGGAAGAGGGTCGCTACACAGTGGCCCAGGCTAATGCCGAACTGGATGCAGAGGGTCGTTTTGTCGGCGATCTGGTGTCCTGTCGGGCGGCTAGTGACTACGTTATGGTGCCGCCTTCGGACATTGACTATGCCGACGTGTCGCCCAAGCAGCTGGTCTCTGTGGCTGCAGCCCTGATTCCGTTCCTGGAAAATGACGATGCCAACCGCGCCCTCATGGGATCGAACATGCAGCGCCAGGCTGTGCCTCTGATCCGTGCCGAAGCACCTTTTGTCGGTACTGGTATGGAAGGTGTCGTGGCCCGTGATTCCGGGGCGGCCATTTCAGCTGGCCGGACCGGTATTGTCCAGCAGGTTGACGCAACGCGTATCGTGATTCGGGCAACCGAAGATGTAGATGCGGCGCGTTCTGGTGTGGATATCTATCGTTTGGCCAAGTTCCAGCGTTCAAACCAGAGCACTTGTATTACCCAGCGTCCTTTGGTCAAGGTGGGTGATATCGTCCGCAAGGGTGATATTATTGCCGATGGTCCATCGACGGACTTGGGTGAACTGGCTCTTGGACGTAACGTGCTGGTCGCCTTCATGCCATGGAATGGCTTCAACTATGAAGATTCGATCCTGATTTCTGAACGGATCGTGCGCGAT
Organism: Haematospirillum sp. 15-248; assembly: GCF_012102665.1. Lineage (NCBI taxonomy): Bacteria > Pseudomonadati > Pseudomonadota > Alphaproteobacteria > Rhodospirillales > Novispirillaceae > Haematospirillum > Haematospirillum sp. 15-248. The sequence goes on from NZ_JAAVTF010000010.1 coordinate 35,915, forward strand.
GACGTGTTCACCTCGATTCATATCGAAGAATTTGAAGTCATGGCACGTGATACCAAGCTGGGTCAGGAAGAAATCAGCCGCGACATTCCCAATGTTGGTGAGGATGCCCTGCGCAATCTTGATGAAGCCGGCATTGTTTACATCGGTGCTGAGGTCAAGGCCGGGGATATTCTGGTCGGCAAGGTAACGCCAAAGGGCGAAAGCCCCGTGACACCGGAAGAAAAGCTTCTGCGTGCCATTTTCGGTGAGAAGGCTTCTGATGTCCGTGATACATCGCTGCGCTTGCCGCCGGGTGTTCAGGGTACTGTGGTCGAAGTGCGTGTTTTCAACCGCCGCGGTGTGGAAAAAGACGAGCGTACCTTGGCGATTGAGCGTGCCGAGATCGAGGCCTTGGCCAAGGATCGTGATGACGAACGGGCTATCCTGGACGGTTCTTTCAGCAATCGCCTGAAGGAGAAGCTGCTGGGGCAGAAGGCTGTGGCCGGCCCACGTGGTTTCCGTGTTGGAGCCGTGCTGTCAGATGAAGTGCTGAAGGAATATACTCCGGGGCAGTGGCGTCAGTTTGCTCTTGAAGCGGATGATGTCATGGCCGAGATCGAGGGGATGAAGAAGACCCACGAGGAGGCTATTGCCCAGCTTCAGGCTCGCTTTGAAAGCAAGGTGGAGAAGCTGCAGCGTGGTGACGAGCTGCCTCCGGGCGTTTTGAAGATGGTCAAGGTTTTCGTGGCTGTGAAGCGCAAGTTGCAGCCCGGAGACAAGATGGCCGGACGCCATGGGAACAAGGGTGTTATCTCCCGCATTGTTCCGATTGAGGACATGCCCTACCTTGCTGATGGAACGCAGGTGGATATCGTGCTCAATCCGTTGGGCGTGCCTTCCCGTATGAACGTCGGACAGATTCTGGAGACCCATCTGGGCTGGGCCTGCCGTGGTCTTGGCAAGCAGGTTGGTGAGTATCTGGATGCCGTGCGGTATAACAACCGGACCATGGATGATCTGCGTGACAAGCTGAAAGCTGTCTATGGGCCAGAAGCCTACAAAGCCGAGGTGGCCGATCTGGGTGACGAGGAAGTGCGTGAGCTGGCTTCCAACCTGAGAAATGGCATCCCCATTGCCACGCCTGTGTTCGATGGTGCGCGTGAAAGCGACATCGCTGAGCATCTGGCCATGGCCGGCCTGCAGACATCTGGTCAAGTGATGCTGTATGATGGCCGGACGGGTGAACCGTTCGACCGGGAAGTTACTGTGGGCTATATCTACATGCTCAAGCTTCACCACTTGGTTGATGACAAGATACACGCCCGTTCCATCGGCCCCTATTCGCTTGTGACCCAGCAGCCTCTGGGCGGTAAGGCCCAGTTTGGTGGACAGCGCTTCGGGGAAATGGAAGTGTGGGCCTTGGAGGCGTATGGGGCAGCCTATACCCTGCAGGAAATGTTGACGGTCAAGTCGGACGATGTTTCCGGTCGTACGAAGGTCTATGAGGCGATCGTGCGCGGTGACGATACGTTCGAGGCAGGTATCCCTGAATCGTTCAACGTTCTGGTGAAAGAGATGCGGTCGTTGGGTCTGGATGTGGAGCTTTTGCAGAGCGACAGCTAGGCAATCCCTGTCCATATCGAACAGCCCCTGACGTAACCATTTTTAAAGGAAGAGCGCGGACAGCGGGATGAAAACCAAAGAGCGGTTTCATCCCTTCCCGCGACAGGAGAGCAGGCATGAATGACCTCATGAAGATCTTCGGTCAGGCCAGCGGCAGCCAGTCGTTTGACCAGATCAAGATTTCCATCGCCAGCCCTGAGAAGATCCGTTCCTGGTCTTTTGGCGAGATCAAAAAGCCGGAAACGATAAACTATCGTACCTTCAAGCCAGAGCGTGACGGGCTTTTCTGCGCCCGCACCTTTGGGCCGGTGAAGGACTATGAGTGCTTGTGCGGCAAGTACAAGCGCATGAAGTTCCGCGGCATTATCTGCGAAAAGTGCGGTGTTGAAGTCACCCTTTCCAAAGTCCGCCGCGAGCGTATGGGCCATATCGAGCTTGCTGCTCCCGTGGCTCATATCTGGTTTCTGAAGTCGTTGCCCAGCCGCATCGGTTTGTTGCTGGACATGACGCTGAAGGATCTGGAACGCCTTCTGTATTTTGAAAACTACTTGGTTATCGAACCTGGGCTGACCCCTCTGAAGCAGTATGAGCTGCTGACAGAAGAGCAGTACCAGCGTGCCCAGGAAGAATATGGCGAGGACAGCTTTACGGCCGGAATTGGTGCCGAGGCGATTCGCGATATGCTGATGGCCTTGGATCTTGAGGAGCTCAAGGTTCAGATTCGCACTGAGATGCGTGAGACGTCTTCGGAAGCCAAGCGCAAGAAGTTGGTCAAGCGCTTGAAGCTTGTTGAGGCTTTCCTGGAATCCAGCTGTCGTCCGGAGTGGATGATTCTGGAAGTTATTCCAGTTATCCCGCCTGAATTGCGCCCGCTGGTGCCTCTTGACGGTGGTCGTTTCGCCACGTCGGACCTCAATGATCTGTACCGGCGTGTGATCAACCGTAACAACCGCCTCAAGCGTTTGATCGAATTGCGTTGTCCGGAAATCATTATCCGCAACGAAAAGCGTATGCTGCAGGAATCTGTAGATGCCCTGTTCGACAACGGTCGTCGTGGTCGTGCGATTACCGGGGCCAACAAGCGTCCGCTGAAGTCTTTGGCTGACATGCTCAAGGGCAAGCAGGGTCGCTTCCGTCAGAACCTGCTTGGCAAGCGCGTCGATTATTCCGGTCGTTCGGTCATCGTGGTTGGTCCGGAGTTGAAGCTGCACCAGTGCGGTTTGCCGAAGAAGATGGCGCTGGAACTCTTCAAGCCCTTTATTTACTCCAAGCTTGAACTGTACGGTTTGGCCACGACCATCAAGGCGGCCAAGCGTATGGTCGAGAAGGAGCGTCCCGAGGTTTGGGATATTCTGGAAGAGGTCATCCGCGAGCATCCCGTGATGCTCAACCGTGCTCCGACATTGCACCGCCTGGGGATCCAGGCGTTTGAGCCGGTTCTGGTTGAAGGTAAGGCGATTAACCTGCATCCGTTGGTGTGTACGGCATTCAACGCCGACTTTGACGGTGACCAGATGGCCGTACACGTTCCGCTGTCCCTTGAGGCACAGCTGGAAGCCCGTGTGTTGATGATGTCAACCAACAACATCCTTAGCCCGGCGAACGGAAAGCCCATTATTGTGCCAACCCAGGACATGGTTCTTGGGCTGTACTACATGAGTCTCGAACGCGAAGGCGAGAAGGGCGGTGTCGCCAAGGTCATGGTTGGTGGCGTTGAGCATGAGCGCTGGACTACGTTCGGCGATCTGGCTGAAATCGAGCATGCCTTGAATGCCGGCACTGTTTCTCTGCATGCCCGGGTGAAGGCCCGGTTGAAAACCGTGGATGCAGAAGGTCAGCCTGTTGTGCGTACGGTGGTTACAACCCCGGGCCGGATGATCTTGGCCAGTGTATTGCCGCACCACGCCAAGGTGCCTTTCGAACTGATCAACCGCTTGCTGCGCAAGAAGGATATCCAGGACGTTATTGATACGGTTTACCGTCACTGCGGTCAGAAAGAGACCGTGATTTTCTGTGATCGCATCATGGCTCTGGGCTTCCGTCAGGCTGCAAAGGCCGGTATTTCCTTCGGCAAGGACGACATGGTCATCCCAGCCACCAAGGAAAAGCTGGTGCTGGAGACCGAGACCCAGGTCAAGGAGTTCGAGCAGCAGTACCAGGAAGGCCTGATTACCCAGGGCGAAAAGTACAACAAGGTTGTTGATGCTTGGTCGCAGTGTACGGATCGTGTTGCCGACGAGATGATGAAGGAAATCTCGCGCATCGAGCCGGGCAAGCCGATCAACTCAGTTTACATGATGGCACACTCCGGTGCGCGTGGATCAGCTGCCCAGATGAAGCAGCTGGCCGGGATGCGTGGCCTTATGGCCAAGCCGGACGGTTCTATCATCGAGACGCCTATTCTGTCGAACTTCAAGGAAGGTTTGACGGTTCTTGAGTACTTCAACTCTACTCACGGTGCCCGTAAGGGGCTGGCGGATACCGCTCTGAAAACAGCAAATTCCGGATATCTGACCCGCCGTCTGGTCGATGTGGCCCAGGATGCCATCATCACCGAAGAAGACTGCGGAACAGAGCGCGGCTTAACCGCTGTTCCGGTGATGGACGGTGGTGAGCTGGTTGTTTCCCTTGCTGAACGTATTCTGGGTCGGACGGCTGCGGAAGATGCGCTGAACCCTTCCACGGGTGAAGTCGTTTTCCCCAAAGGTGAGATTATTACCGAAGCCGATGTAGAGCGGATTGAGGCAGCCGGGATTGAATCCTTGCTTATTCGGTCAGTTCTGACATGCGAAACGCAGACAGGAACCTGTGCGAAGTGCTACGGTCGCGACTTGGCACGTGGAACGCCGGTAAATATCGGTGAGGCTGTTGGTGTGATTGCCGCGCAGTCCATTGGTGAGCCGGGCACGCAGTTGACCATGCGTACGTTCCACATCGGTGGTGCGGCCCAGCGTGGTGCGGAGCAGTCCAGTATCGAGGCATCGTTCGACTCCCGCGTGAAGCTGGAAAATCTTGGTATTGTCCGCAATTCCGAAGGCATCAATATCGTCTTGTCGCGCAACTGCGAAGTTGTCCTGCTGGATGCTTCGGGTCGTGAGCGCGCCCGTCATCGGGTTCCATACGGCGCAAAGCTGTATGTAACGGATGGTCAGAATGTAACCCGTGCGACCAAGATGGCCGAGTGGGATCCGTATACGCTGCCCATCATTACTGAAAAAGAAGGTACGGTTCACTTCATGGATCTCGTCGAAGGCGTGTCCATGCGTGAGCAGATGGACGAAGCGACCGGTATTTCCTCGCGTGTGGTCGTGGACTGGAAATCGCAGCCGCGTGGTGCGGATCTGCGCCCCAGAATTACTCTGCGTGATGAGGCCGGTGAGCTGATCATGCTGCCGAGCGGGGTTGAAGCACGTTATTACATGTCTGTCGACTCGATCCTTTCTGTCGAGCCGGGGCAGCGTGTCAGTGCGGGTGACGTTTTGGCTCGTATTCCGCGCGAAAGCTCCAAAACACGCGACATCACCGGTGGTCTGCCCCGGGTTGCGGAGTTGTTTGAAGCACGGAAGCCGAAAGATCACGCGATTATCGCCGAGATCGATGGTCGGGTTGAGTTCGGTAAGGACTACAAGAACAAGCGTCGTGTTCTGGTCGTTCCCATCACAGAAGATGGTCCGGGCGAGCCGATGGAATACTTGGTTCCCAAGGGTAAGCACCTGGCCGTCCAGGAAGGTGATTATGTCAAGAGAGGCGATCCGTTGATGGATGGAAACCCCGTCCCGCATGATATCTTGCGGGTCATGGGAGTTGAGGCTTTGGCTGACTATTTGATCAAGGAGATCCAGGACGTTTATCGTCTTCAGGGCGTCAAGATCAATGACAAGCACATTGAGGTCATTGTTCGTCAGATGCTCCAGAAGGTTGAAATCTCCGAGGCTGGCGACACCACCTTCCTAGTTGGTGAGCAGGTCGATCGTATCGACTTCCAGAACGAAAACGAGAAGACCATTCGTGAAGGTGGCCGTGAGGCTGTGGGTGTTCCTGTTCTTCAGGGTATCACCAAGGCATCTTTGCAGACCCACTCTTTCGTTTCTGCGGCTTCGTTCCAGGAGACGACCCGGGTTCTGACCGAAGCATCTACTTCTGGAAAGGTGGATGCTCTGGTAGGCCTGAAGGAAAATGTGATCGTCGGTCGCCTGATTCCAGCCGGAACGGGTGCTGCGATGAACAAGTACCGTCAGGTTGCGGCACGTCGCGATCGCGAGCTTGCGGCTGTCCAAGAGGCCGCAGCCGAGTCGGTACCTGTTATCTCGTCATTATCAGCGGCTGGAGTCGTTCCTCCTGCTGAGTAATTTTGTGCAGGATTTGGTATTTTGCCGTTGATTTAACATGTTTTGCCAAGATGGCCCGGGTCATGATTATTTTTGTGACCCGGGCCTTTTTCGTGCCAGTGCTCGTCAGAAATCCTGTTCAAAAGCTTTTTCTTGACGCTGGCAGGGGCTGATCATAGTATGCGCGCCTCGATTGCCCGGTTTTATCGTGTGCCATGATTATGTGGCGGTTTTTCTGAAGCCAGCCTCTTTCGTGCATAAGAGCCGAATCGCCTTCGGGTCTCTGTAGGGTGTTTTGTGCTCGTCTGTTCTATGGAACTTATCGTGGAGCAGCTTTGGGTCGGGGGTGTGTGAGCAGGCGTCTTTTGACGTCGGCCGTGCGGAATAGTGGCGCCATTCAAGGTGTCGAAAAAGGCAACGCGCAAGCGTAAGTAAAGAAGGAACGGCAATGCCGACAATCAATCAGCTGGTCCGTCAAGGCCGCCAGCCGGCTGTAAAACGGAACAAGGCCCCGGCGATGCAGGGTTGCCCACAGAAGCGTGGCGTTTGTACCCGTGTTTATACGACGACCCCAAAGAAGCCGAACTCGGCGCTTCGTAAGGTGGCGCGTCTTCGTCTGACCAATGGTTTTGAGGTGACGGCCTATATTCCTGGTGAGGGTCATAATCTTCAGGAGCACTCTGTCGTTCTGGCTCGCGGTGGGCGTGTGCCTGACTTGCCGGGTGTGCGTTACCATATCATCCGCGGTACCCTGGATACCCAGGGCGTGAAGGATCGCAAGCAGCGTCGCTCGAAGTATGGCGCGAAGCGTCCGAAGTAAGTCCTCAGGTTCCAGGGAAATATAACCCATGTCTCGTCGTCATAGAGCTGAAAAGCGCGAAATTCTGCCCGATGCGAAATTTGGTGATCTTGTAATCGCCAAGTTCATCAACTCCATCATGCTGGATGGCAAGAAGGCCGTTGCTGAGAAGATTGTCTACGGTGCTCTGGATAAGATTGGTGCCAAGTCAGGCTCTGATCCTGTGCAGCTGTTCCATGGTGCGGTTGATAATATAAAGCCTTCAGTTGAGGTGCGTTCCCGCCGTGTTGGCGGTGCGACCTACCAGGTTCCTGTGGAGGTGCGTCCTGAGCGTCGTCAGGCGCTGGCCTTCCGTTGGTTGGCAGACTTTGCGCGCAAGCGTTCTGAGTCCACGATGATTGATCGTCTTTCCGGCGAGCTTCTGGATGCTGCCAACAATCGTGGTGGCGCTGTCAAGAAGCGTGAGGATACCCATCGTATGGCAGAGGCCAACAAGGCCTTCTCTCATTACCGCTGGTAACGTGAATAGAGGGTGCAAGGTCTCATTATGAAGCGCGAAACTCCGCTTGAGAGATATCGTAATATTGGCATCATGGCGCACATTGATGCCGGTAAAACGACGACAACTGAACGTATCCTGTATTACACAGGAAAGTCGCACAAGATTGGCGAAGTCCATGAGGGTGCTGCGACCATGGACTGGATGGAGCAAGAGCAGGAGCGTGGTATTACGATTACCTCTGCTGCTACCACCTGCTTCTGGAAAGACCATCGTATCAATATTATTGATACGCCAGGCCACGTTGATTTCACGATTGAAGTTGAGCGTTCGCTGCGCGTTCTGGACGGCGCGGTGACCGTTTTTGACTCTGTGGCCGGTGTCGAGCCGCAGTCAGAAACTGTCTGGCGTCAGGCTGACAAGTACGGCGTTCCGCGCATGTGCTTTGTCAATAAAATGGACCGTATGGGCGCGAACTTCTATCGTTGTGTCGACATGATTGTTGACCGGCTGGGGGCTGTGCCTTTGGTTGTCAATCTTCCGATTGGTGCGGAGTCAGATTTCGCTGGCATTGTTGATCTCGTCAAGATGCAGGCTGTTGTCTGGAAAGGTGACGACCTTGGTGCGGCGTATGAATACGTTGATATACCGGGTGAACTCAAGGACAAGGCTGCGGAATACCGTGAAAAGCTGCTGGAGACAGCAGTTGAGGTTGATGATGCTGTGATGGAGGCGTATCTGGAGGGCAAAGAGCCTGATGAAGCTACGCTGAAAGCCTGTATTCGCAAAGGGACGATCGATCGTCGCTTTGTCCCTGTTCTGTGCGGCTCTGCTTTCAAGAACAAAGGTGTCCAGACTATGCTGGATGCTGTCATTGATTTCCTTCCTGCCCCTGTTGATGTACCGGCTATCAAGGGAGTTCTGGTTGATGGGGAAACGGAGGTTACGCGTCAGTCCTCTGATGCTGAGCCCTTCTCTGCTCTTGCATTCAAGATTATGAATGATCCGTTTGTTGGTTCGCTGACATTTGTTCGCATTTACTCCGGTATCCTTGAGTCTGGGTCGTATGTTATGAATACGGTCAAGGAAAAGCGTGAGCGTATCGGTCGCATGCTTTTGATGCATGCAAATAACCGTGAAGAAATAAAAGTCGCCTCTGCCGGGGATATCGTCGCTGTTGTTGGGTTGAAAGATACAACGACCGGCGATACGCTTTGCGACCCAGTTAAGCCGGTAATTCTGGAGCGCATGGAGTTCCCCGAGCCGGTTATCGAGGTTGCTGTTGAGCCCAAGACCAAGGCGGATATGGAGAAAATGGGGATGGCTTTGGCGCGCTTGGCTGCCGAAGACCCTTCTTTCCGTGTATCCAGTGACCAAGAATCAGGTCAGACCGTGATCAAGGGGATGGGCGAACTTCATCTCGAGATTATAGTCGATCGTATGCGTCGCGAGTTCAAGGTTGATGCAAACGTGGGTGCGCCACAGGTTGCGTATCGCGAAACAATCTCAAAGGCGTACGTTTGCGACTATACACACAAAAAACAATCTGGTGGGACAGGGCAATTTGCCAAGATCCAGTTGAGGTTTGAGCCGTTGGAGCCTGGTTCAGGGTTTGTTTTTGAAAGCGCCATTGTTGGTGGTGCTGTTCCAAGAGAATATATCCCTGGTGTGGAAAAAGGCCTGCGTTCCGCTATGGATACGGGGACAATTGTCGGTTTCCCTGTTACGGACTTCAAGGTTACGTTGACTGACGGCGGGTTCCATGACGTTGACTCCAGTGTGCTTGCCTTCGAGATTGCGGCTCGTGCTGCTTTCCGTGAAGCTATGCCAAATGCGGGGCCTCGTTTGCTTGAGCCCGTGATGAAGGTTGAGGTTGTCACCCCTGACGAGTATCTTGGCGATATAATTGGGGATCTCAACTCTCGTCGTGGTCAGATTAGTGGTATGGATCAGCGTGGCAATGCCCGTGTTATTGATGCATCTGTTCCCTTGGCGAATATGTTTGGGTATGTAAATACTCTGCGCGGGATGTCCCAAGGGCGTGCCCAGTACAGCATGGTGTTTGATAAGTACGCTGAAGTGCCCAATAACGTTTCTGAAGAAATCAAGGCCAAATTGGCTGGTTGATGAAAACGTGGCCTTACGGCCTGATGGAGTAGACAATGAGCAAGGCAAAATTTGAGCGGACGAAGCCGCACTGCAACGTTGGCACGATTGGCCACGTTGACCATGGGAAGACGTCATTGACGGCGGCGATCACGAAGGTTCTGGCCGAGACAGGTGGTGCTACGTTTTCTGCGTATGACCAGATTGACAAGGCTCCCGAAGAACGCGCCCGCGGTATTACGATCTCGACGGCCCACGTTGAGTATGAAACGACAAACCGCCATTACGCACACGTTGACTGCCCGGGTCACGCTGACTATGTGAAGAACATGATCACCGGTGCCGCGCAGATGGATGGTGCCATTCTGGTTGTTTCTGCCGCGGATGGCCCGATGCCGCAGACCCGCGAACACATTCTGCTGGCTCGCCAGGTTGGTGTTCCGGCCCTGGTTGTGTTCCTGAACAAGGTTGACCAGGTTGACGATCCAGAGCTTCTGGAGCTGGTTGAGCTGGAAATCCGCGAGCTTCTGTCCTCGTATGACTTCCCCGGGGATGATATTCCTATCATCAAGGGTTCCGCGTTGGCCGTTCTGGAAGACAGTGACCCGAAGATCGGCAAGGAAGCAATTCTGGAGCTGATGCGTGCTGTTGATGAATACATCCCGCAGCCGGATCGTCCGAAAGATCTGCCGTTCCTGATGCCGATCGAAGACGTGTTCACGATTTCGGGTCGTGGTACTGTTGCAACCGGTCGTGTGGAGCGCGGTATCCTGAAGGTCAACGACGAAGTCGAGATCATTGGCCTGAAAGATACCACCAAGACCACCTGTACCGGTGTGGAAATGTTCCGCAAGCTTCTGGATCAGGGTGAGGCCGGTGACAACATCGGTGCGCTGCTGCGTGGCGTAAAGCGTGACGACGTGGTGCGTGGCCAGGTTCTGGCCAAGCCAGGTTCGATTACGCCGCATACCGATTTTGAATCGGAATGCTATATCCTGTCCAAGGATGAAGGCGGCCGTCATACGCCGTTCTTCTCCAATTACCGTCCGCAGTTCTACTTCCGTACTACCGACGTGACCGGAACAATCGAGCTGCCGGAAGGTACCGAGATGGTCATGCCCGGAGACAATATCCGTATCAGCGTTCGCCTGATTGCCCCCATTGCCATGGATGAAGGTCTCCGCTTCGCCATCCGTGAAGGCGGCAGAACCGTCGGCGCCGGCGTCGTCTCCAAAATTAACAAGTAACAATCCAAAATCGAAGTCGTTCCACAACTTCGCTGTTTGACAAAAAAAAGGTGGGCGCCCGGATAAAGATGCGGTATAAGCCGTTCTTTCCCGGGCGCCGGGTTGTCACACCACTGAAGAAAGAGTTCGGGTCAGGCCACTATGGAAAGCCAGAATATCCGTATCCGCCTCAAGGCGTTTGATCACCGTGTGCTGGATCAAAGTGCTTATGAGATAGTTAATACCGCCAAGCGTACTGGCGCCCAGGTGCGGGGGCCCATTCCCTTGCCGACCCGGATTGAAAAATTTACTGTGAATCGTTCTCCTCATATTGACAAAAAGTCGAGAGAGCAGTTCGAGATCCGTACCTATAAGCGTGTGTTGGATATTCTCAATCCAACTCCGCAGACCGTCGACGCGCTCATGAAGCTTGATCTAGCCGCCGGTGTGGATGTCCAGATTAAGTTGTGAGCGTGATAAACAATGCAAGGAACGAAATAATGCGCTCCGGTCTTATCGCCCAGAAAGTCGGTATGACCCGGCTGTTTACCGCGGAAGGTGAGCATGTTCCGGTTACGGTGCTGAAGGTTGATGGCTGTCATGTCGTCGCTGTTCGCACGCAGGATCGGGATGGTTACACAGCGGTCCAGCTTGGTGTTGGTACTGCCAAGGTTAAAAATGTGTCCAAGGCTATGCGTGGTCATTTTGCTGCTGCAAAAGTGGAGCCGCGTAAGAAGGTTGCGGAGTTTCGAGTCAGTCCCGAGTGTCTTCTTGATTCAGGGGTTGAGTTGTCTGCTGATCATTTTGTTGTTGGTCAGCTGGTTGATGTTGTTGGCACCTCTATCGGCAAGGGCTTTGCCGGTGGAATGAAGCGTCATAATTTCCGTGGTCTTGAGGCGACGCATGGCGTCTCTGTGTCCCATAGGTCCCACGGGTCAACCGGTAATCGTCAGGATCCTGGTCGTGTGTTCAAGGGCAAGAAGATGGCGGGCCATCTCGGCGCTGAGCGCGTGACATTGCAGAACTTGAAAATTGTCTCTACGGATTCCGAGCGGGGCCTTCTTCTGGTGAGGGGCGCTGTTCCTGGTTCCGAGGGGAGTTGGGTCCTGGTTCGTGATGCGGTCAAGAAAGGAATACCTGAAGGGGCTCCCTTGCCGGCCGGTATCAAGGTTTCTTCTGGTGTCTCTTCTTCCGAGGATTCCGCCGGAAGTGAGAGCAAGGAATAGGCTGTCATGAAGCTGGACGTTATTAGCCTTGAGAATAAGGCAGTGGGAACTATAGAGTTGCCGGATGATATTTTCGGCCTTGATGTTCGTTCCGATATTTTGCAGCGCGTTGTGCGTTGGCAGCTTGCACGGCGTCAGTCTGGTACGCATCAGACCAAGACTATTTCCATGGTATCTGGGACAACTCGCAAGCCTTTCAAGCAGAAGGGGACCGGTCGTGCCCGTCAAGGGTCGGTGCGTGCTACCCAGTTTAGGGGTGGTGGTGTTGCCTTCGGTCCTGTTGTGCGATCTCATGCGCATGACCTGAACAAGAAGTTCAGGAAGCTTGGTTTGAAGACTGCTTTGTCCGCAAAAGCTCGTGAGGGTAAACTGGTTGTTGCTGACTTTGCGGGTGTAACTGGAAAGACCAAGGACTTGGCTCTTCAGGTCAAGGCTTTGGGCTGGTCGTCTGTGCTGGTTGTTGATGGTGCTGAGGTCGATGCTCTGTTTGCTCGCGCAGCTTCAAATATTCCAGGGCTGTCATTTTTGCCAACCCAGGGTGCCAATGTTTACGACATCTTGCGTCGGGATACACTTGTCCTGACTCGCGCGGCTGTTGAAAAGCTGGGGGAGCGCCTGAAATGAAGTGCCGTGCAGTCAAAGTTTCGAAAGAGCGCATGTACGACATCATAAAAAGTCCGGTTATTACCGAAAAGGCTACTATGGCGTCCGAGTACGGTCAGGTTACCTTCCGTGTGCCTTTGGATGCCTCAAAGCCTGAAATCAAGGCTTCTGTTGAGGGTGTTTTTGGTGTGAAGGTTCGGGCGGTTAATGTCTCGATCACGAAGGGCAAGCTCAAGCGTTTCCGTGGTACAATCGGGCGGCGTTCCGATGTGAAGAAGGCCATGGTCAGGCTTGTTGAAGGTCAGTCGATCGATGTGATGACGGGAGTCTGAGGTCTATGGCACTGAAAACATTCAACCCAGTTACGCCAAGTACGCGCCAGCTTGTTCTGGTGGATCGTTCCGGATTGTGGAAGGGGAAGCCTGTCAAGTCCCTGACAGAGGGTCTGACAAAGTCCGGCGGTCGTAATAATACAGGGCGTATTACTTCGTGGCAGCGCGGTGGCGGTCACAAGCGTCGTTACCGGATTGTCGATTTCAAGCGTAATGAAAAGCTCGGTATGAGCGCTACTGTTGAGCGTTTGGAGTATGATCCAAATCGTACGGCTTTTATTGCTCTCGTTACGTATGAAGACGGGAAACAGGCATATATCCTTGCTCCACAGCGTTTGAAAGCGGGTGATGTTGTTGTCGCTGCTGAGAAAGCAGACATCAAGCCCGGTAATGCTATGCCTCTGAAGAATATGCCTGTTGGCACAATTGTGCATAACGTGGAGATGAGGCAGGGCAAGGGTGGGCAGATAGCGCGCTCCGCTGGGTCCTATGTCCAGTTGGTTGGCAAAGATGCTGGGTATGCTCAGCTGCGTCTCTCGTCTGGTGAAGTGCGCTTGGTGCGTGGCGAGTGCATGGCTACCGTTGGTGCCGTGTCCAACCCTGATCATCAGAACATAAATTTGGGGAAAGCTGGCAGAAGTCGTTGGCTTGGTCGGCGTCCGCATGTGCGTGGCGTTGCAATGAACCCTGTTGATCACCCGCATGGTGGTGGTGAAGGCCGTACTTCCGGTGGTCGCCATCCGGTTACCCCGTGGGGCAAGCCTACGAAGGGTAAGAAAACCCGCAGCAACAAGGCTACTGATAGACTGATCATGCGGTCACGTCATCAGGCCAAGAAGAAGTAACGGAGAACGGACGTGGCTCGCTCTGTTTTGAAGGGACCGTTCGTCGACGGTTATATGCTGAAGAAAGCCGATGCTGTGCGCAGCTCCGGCCGGAATGAGGTGGTGAAGACTTGGTCTCGGCGCTCGACCATTCTGCCGCAGTTTGTCGGTATTACGTTTGGTGTCCACAATGGGCACAAGTTTGTCCCTGTTCTGGTGACTGAAAATATGGTTGGTCACAAGTTCGGTGAATTTGCGCCAACCCGTACTTATTACGGGCATGCTGCGGACAAGAAGGCGAAGAGGAAATAACATGGGTAAGCCTAATGCCCCGCGTGCGTTGGCAGATAATGAGGCCCGTGCCTTTGCTGCCACTATACGGACTAGTCCGCAGAAGCTGAATGTCGTTGCATCGTCTATTCGTGGGTTGAGTGCTGAGAAGGCATTGACTTCCCTGATGTTTAATGCGCGCCGTGTTTCCGGCGAGGTTCGTAGGGTTTTGCAGTCTGCAATTGCCAATGCGGAGAACAACCACCAGCTTGATGTCGACCGTCTGGTTGTGGCTGAAGCTTTTGTTGGTAAGGCGATGGTGATGAAGCGTTGGCGTGCCCGTGCTCGTGGACGTACTGGAAAGATCCTGAAGCCGTTCTCGAACCTTACAATCGTGGTGCGTGAACGCGAGGAGTCTGAATAATGGGTCAGAAAGTAAATCCGATCGGCTTGCGTCTTGGTATTAACAGGACTTGGGATAGCCGCTGGTTTGCGGAGGGTGACTATGCAGATCTTTTGCATGCTGATTTGCGCATTCGCAAGTACCTGAAGAAGCGTCTGCATCAGGCAGGCATTTCCCGTATTGTTATTGAGCGTCCTGCAAAAAAGGCGCGTATTACAATACACACAGCTCGTCCCGGTGTTGTTATCGGGAAGAAGGGGTCTGATATCGAGGTGCTCCGTAGCGATCTGTCGAAGATGACGGGAAGCGAAGTTCATCTGAATATTGTAGAGATTCGCAAGCCAGAGACAGATGCGCAGTTGATTGCGGAAAGTATTACCAGTCAGCTGGAACGGCGCGTAGCGTTTCGCCGTGCGATGAAGCGTGCGATCCAGTCCGCGATGCGTCTTGGTGTCGAGGGAATTCGTATCAACAGCTCTGGGCGTTTGGGTGGGGCTGAAATTGCTCGTACCGAATGGTATAGGGAAGGACGAGTTCCTCTTCATACCCTGAGAGCAGATCTGGACTACGGCCAAGCTACAGCATTTACTACCTACGGGGCTTGTGGTGTGAAGGTTTGGGTCTATAAGGGTGAGATTCTTGAGCACGATCCTATGGCTCAAGAGCGGCGTGCCCAGGAGCAGACGACAGCTCGTTGAGCTGTCGTCTCTGCTGTGAACTGAAGGATATATACAATGCTTTCGCCGAAACGTACAAAGTTCCGCAAGGCGCATAAAGGCAGAATCCATGGAAATGCCAAGGGTGGGTTTAGCCTGAACTTCGGACAGTTTGGTCTGAAGGCTCTCGAGCCGGAGCGTATTACGGCACGCCAGATTGAGGCTGCACGTCGTGCTGTGACCCGTGCTATGAAGCGCCAAGGTCGTGTCTGGATCAGAATTTTTCCTGACCTCCCTGTTTCTAGGAAGCCTGCCGAGGTCCGTATGGGATCAGGAAAAGGTGCCCCTGAATACTGGGTGGCTCGCGTTCATCCTGGGCGCGTTATGTTTGAGATTGATGGCGTATCGGAAGATGTGGCTCGGCTCGCTCTTGAACTGGCTGATGCAAAGCTTCCGATCAAGACGAAGTTTGTTACCCGTTTGGGTGGAGAGGCGTGATCATGAGCATTGCAAAAGAATTGCGTGACCAGTCGCCCAAGCAATTGGTTGATCATCTGGTTGGCTTGAAGAAAGAACAGTTTAATCTGCGTTTCCAGAAGGCTACTGGACAGCTTCAGAATACCTCCCGTCAGCGGCAGGTTAAAAAAGATATAGCCCGGGTTAAAACAGTGCTTCACCAACGTAAGGCTGCTGTGTAATATCGCCGGCTTGTCGCTATAAGGAGCGAAAAGTAAGACTATGCCCAAGCGTATCCTACAGGGCGTGGTGGTGAGTGATGCTATGGATAAGACCATTGTGGTTAAAGTCGAGCGTCGCTTCATGCACACGCTGTATAAAAAGTTCATCAAGCGGTCCAAAAAATATGCCGCTCATGATGAAGCCAATCACGCAAAGGTTGGTGACGTCGTTCGTATCCGCGAATGTCGTCCTGTTTCCAAGCGTAAATGCTGGGAGCTGGTTGCGGACTCTGCCGATTAAGGTCATGGGTTCCGGTTTGATTTGACTTTTAAGGATTTAAATCATGATTCAGATGCAGACCAGCCTGGATGTCGCTGATAACAGCGGCGCACGTCGGGTGCGGTGCATCAAGGTTTTGGGCGGTTCCAAGCGTAAGGCTGCCGGCGTCGGCGATGTGATCCGGGTCTCCGTAACAGGAGCAATACCCCGCGGTCGTGTCAAGAAAGGCTCTGTGGAGCTTGCCGTTGTGGTGCGCGTTGCGGCCCCCGTTCGCCGTGCGGACGGAACCATGATTCGCTTTGATCGCAATGCTGCTGTGCTTATCAATAAGCAGGGTGAGCCGGTAGGAACTCGTATTTTTGGTCCAGTTGTTCGTGAGCTGCGTGCCAAGAAGTACATGAAAATCATATCGCTTGCCCCGGAGGTGCTGTAATTATGCAGAAGATCCGCAAGGGTGACACTGTCATCGTTCTTGCTGGCAAAGATGCGGGCAAGAAGGGCGAGGTGGTTTGTGCTATTCCTTCCGAGGGTCGTGTTGTGGTCAAGGGCGTTAACGTAGTGAAACGTCACTTGCGTCCAACGCAGACGAGTCAAGGGGGTATTCTTGAGAAAGAAGCCTCTATTCACGTTTCCAACGTGGCTCATGTTGATCCCAAGGACGGAAAGGCGACGCGAGTTGGTTTTCGTGTCCTCGATGATGGCTCGAAGGTTCGCTTTTCAAAGCGATCCGGCGAAGTCATAGCGAATTGAGGAGAATGTCTATGGCTGCGCGTCTTCGTGAGCAGTATGACACGGTTATTCGTAAGGCTCTTCAGGATAGGTTTGGTTATGCCAACCCCATGGAGATTCCTAAGCTGACCAAGGTGGTCGTTAATATGGGGGTTGGCGAAGCCTCGCAGGACCGGAAAAAAATTGAAGGTGCAATTTCCGATCTCACCGCCATTTCGGGTCAGAAGCCCGTTCCTACGCGTTCGAAAAAGTCGATTGCAGGCTTTAAGCTTCGCGAAGGTATGGTGATCGGCTGCAAAGTTACTTTGCGTTCTGATCGAATGTATGAGTTTCTTGATCGCCTTATTACGATTGCCCTTCCTCGTGTCCGTGACTTCCGTGGTTTGAACGGGAAAGCCTTTGATGGTCGTGGGAATTATAATATGGGTCTGAAAGAGCAGATTATTTTCCCTGAGATCAGCTATGATCAGGTCGACAAGGTGCGTGGTATGGATATCACCATCTGCACGACCGCCAAAACTGATGACGAGGCCCGGGTTCTGCTTGAGCAGTTCCAGGTTCCGTTCGTCAAGGCGTAAGGGCGGGGAGTAGGTTTTATGGCGAAAGTTAGCTCTGTTGAGAAAAACAAAAGACGTGCGCGTATGCTAAAGCAGTATGCTGATCGTCGTGCTGCGTTGAAAGTGCTGATCTCAGGCAAGGATACCTCTCCTGAGGAGCGTATGGCTGCTGTTCTGAAGCTCAGTTCTTTGCCCCGCAACTCGTCTTCGACACGTTACCGTAATCGTTGTGAGGTTACGGGGCGCCCGCGTGGTGTTTACCGTAAATTCCGAATGGGTCGTGTTATTTTGCGCGATCTTGCGTCCCAGGGTCAAATCCCTGGCATGGTCAAGTCAAGCTGGTAAGGAGGGCAGACCATGTCAATGACTGATCCCGTGGGTGATATGATCACCCGTATCCGTAACGGTCAACGTGCAGGAAAATCGAGCGTTGTTTCTCCGGCTTCCGGTCTGCGTGCCGGGGTTCTGGAGGTTCTTGTGCGCGAGGGCTATATTCGCGGCTATGAACGCTACGTTGTTCGTCCTGGTGTTGAGGAGCTACGTGTTGAGCTCAAGTATCACGAGGGAAAGCCTGTCATTCAGGAAATAAGCCGTGTTTCGACGCCTGGTCGGCGCCGTTACTCCAAGATCAAGGATCTTCCCAAGGTCTATAACGGTCTCGGTATCTCTATTCTCTCAACCCCGCGTGGGTTGATGAGCGACCATGAGGCTCGCCTTGCCAATGTTGGCGGTGAAGTCCTGTGTCGCGTATTCTGAGGAGGGTACTTGGATGTCTCGCGTAGGAAAGTATCCGGTCGAAGTTCCTCAGGGTGTTTCTGTGACCATTGCCAATGGCGTTGTATCGGCCAAAGGAAAGCTTGGTGAGTTGAGTTTCTCTATTTCGCCAGACTTGGTGGATGCAAAGCTGCAGGACGGTAAGATTGTTGTGTCTCCTGTCGGTGATTCCAAGAATTCCCGTATGATGTGGGGAACAACCCGCGCCCGTGTTGCTAACTTGGTGAAGGGTGTTTCAGAGGGCTTCCGGAAAAATCTGGAAGTGGTCGGTGTTGGTTACAAGGTTGCTGTGCAGGGTAAAAATCTTCAGCTTGCTCTTGGTTTTTCGCATGATGTGATCTTCCCGATTCCGGATAATGTCGTAATTAAGGCCCCGCAGCCAACTCAGATCGAGATCAGTGGTATGGACAAACAAGTTGTTGGCCAAGTTGCCGCTGAGATTCGCGCGTACCGTCCGCCAGAGCCCTATAAGGGTAAGGGCGTCAAGTATGTTGACGAGCAGATTCTGCGTAAGGAAGGCAAGAAGAAGTAAAGGCGAACGGAAATGGCGAAAAATTTGTCTCTTTTCGAGCGCCGCCGCGATCGCGTGCGGTATCAGCTCAGGAAGAAGGCCGCCGGGCGTTTGCGCCTTTCGGTTTTCCGCTCATCGAAGCATATCTATGCTCAGGTTATTGATGATTCCAAGGGATGTACCCTTGTTGCTGCCTCGACCTTGGATAGAGGATTGCGTGAGCATTTGAAAACTGGTGCCGATAAAGCAGCCGCTGCTGCTGTTGGCAAACTGGTGGCCGAGCGGGCTCTTGAAGCCGGCGTTAAGGATGTCGTGTTCGATCGTGGGGGCTATGTGTTCCACGGCCGGGTGAAAGCTCTGGCGGATGCGGCGCGTGAAGGCGGACTTTCGTTCTAAAGGATAGTCGAGATGGCACGTACCCCCACTGCTGAACGCTCCTCACAGGAGCGTCGTGATCGTCGTGATCGCGATCGTGCTCCGGAGCGTGAGCGCGAAGATGAGTTCACCGACAAACTTGTATCTATTAATCGTGTTGCCAAAGTGGTCAAAGGTGGCCGTCGCTTTGGATTCGCTGCTGTCGTTGTTGTTGGTGACAGTAAAGGCCGTGTCGGGTTTGGCACGGGAAAGGCCCGTGAAGTTCCCGAGGCCATTCGCAAGGCCAGTGAAAGGGCGAAGCGCGGCTTGGTTCGCGTTCCCTTGCGTGAAGGGCGCACTTTGCACCATGATATTTCCGGTCATTTTGGTGCGGGTCATGTTGTTTTGAGATCTGCTCCTGCGGGTACCGGCATTATTGCTGGCGGTCCGATGCGTGCAGTGTTCGAGACCATGGGCGTCCAGGATATTGTTGCCAAGTGTGTTGGTTCTACCAACCCTTACAACATGATCAGGGCTACGTTTGCTGCGTTGGCAAATCTTGAGAGCCCGCGAATGGTTGCTGCGAAGCGCAATAAGAAAGTTGGCGAAATTGTCAGTCGTCGTGAAATGACGGGTGCTGCTGAGGCAGACGCCGCCTCTGCTGAGTAAGGAGACGGAATGATGGCCCAGAAAAAGACGCTGACAGTTATGCAGACAGGAAGCCCGATCGGCCGCAGGGCTGACCAGAGAGCAACTCTGGTTGGGCTTGGTCTGAACAAGATCAATCGCACGCGGGTATTGGAAGATACACCGTCGGTACGTGGGATGATTGCCAAGGTGGCTCATCTCGTGAAGGTCGTAGAGGCGTAAGCCGACTTGGAACAAGCGAAGGTCGTTTGGTCTTCGCTTGTTTCCGGGGTTAGTAAGACAGGATCCTTCAATATGAAGTTAAATCAATTACGCGATAACGAAGGTGCAACCAAGAAGCGGATGCGCATTGGTCGTGGTATAGGTTCTGGTAAGGGGAAAACCGGCGGTCGTGGCGTCAAGGGGCAGAAATCCCGTACAGGCGTTTCAATCAATGGCTTCGAGGGTGGGCAAATGCCTATCTATCGTCGTCTTCCCAAGCGTGGTTTCACCAATATCTTCCGTAAGGACTATGTTGCTGTGAATCTTGGACGTCTCCAGACAGCGATTGACGCAGGCAAGCTGGATATATCTGCTGTTATTACAGCCGAGAATCTGGTCTCTGCGGGTGTTGTGCGTCGTGTTCGCGATGGTATTCGTCTTCTGGGACATGGTGATTTCAGTGCGAAGGTAACCATCGAAGTTACAGGTGCTTCCCGCTCTGCTGTTGACGCAGTAGAGAAACTGGGTGGCAAGGTTGTGATGTTGGCTGCCCCTGTTATCGAAGGCGAGACGACCTGATCGCACGATCAAGATAGGACGTTGACCTTGTGATAGGTTATCGTCTGCTCTTGCGGGGAGCGTCGGCAGATGGTGCCTTTAGTAGCACCAATGTCAGGCGGCTCCCCGTTGTACATTTTTGATACCTGGAGCGTCGCATGGCTTCTGCTGCCGAGCAACTTGCTGCCAATATGAACTGGGGCGTTTTCGCCCAGGCTACGGAGCTGAAAAAGCGCATTTGGTTCACCTTGGGTGCGCTGATTGTGTATCGTCTCGGCACGTATATTCCTTTGCCTGGTATTGACCCACACGCATTGGCGGACGTTTTTTCCCGTAATCAGGGTGGCATCCTTGGGATGTTTGACATGCTGGCTGGTGGTGCCCTCAGCCGTATGACTCTGTTTGCTCTTAATATTATGCCCTACATTTCAGCCTCGATCATTCTTCAGCTTCTGACGACAATGACGCCGTCAATGATCGCTCTGAAGAAGGAGGGTGAGGCTGGTCGTAAGAAAATTAATCAGTACACGCGTTACCTTACTGTTGTGATTGCAGCGTTCCAGGCTTGGGCAATCGCTGCTGGGCTGGAGTCCATGACTGGTAGCGGTGGTGCTGTTGTTGTTGATCCTGGTCTTTTCTTCCGTTTTACAACCGTCGTGACCCTTGTCGGTGGAACGATGTTTCTCATGTGGCTGGGAGAGCAGATAACGGCAAGAGGTGTCGGTAATGGTATCTCGCTTATTATCTTTGCTGGTATTGTAGCAAATCTGCCGCAGGCCCTTGTTGCGACTTTGGAGCTGGGCCGCACCGGGGCGTTGCATCCGTTGTTGATTCTTCTTCTTCTTCTGATGGCTGTTGGCGTTATTGCCTTTATTGTGTTTATGGAACGAGCGCAACGCCGTATCCTGATACAATATCCAAAGCGCCAAGTAGGCAACCGTTTGTATGGCGGTGAAAGCACGCACCTGCCCTTGAAGATTAACACTGCGGGTGTGATACCGCCCATCTTTGCCAGTTCAATACTATTGCTGCCGACAACTGTGGCCAGTTTTTATGCGGGCAGCGGACCTGACTGGCTTCAGGGATTGGTTGGTTGGCTTGGTCATGGGCAACCAATTTATATGTTGCTATATGCTGCGCTGATTGCGTTCTTTGCTTTCTTCTACACAGCTGTTGTTTTTAACCCCCATGAAACGGCAGATAATCTGAAGAAGCACGGTGGATTTATTCCGGGCATTCGTCCGGGAAAGAATACAGCTGAGTATATGGATTATGTGTTGACCCGTCTGACGGTCGTTGGTGCTCTTTATCTTGTCTTTATTTCCATTTTGCCCGAGATTCTGATTACACGTTTGGCTGTTCCGTTTTACTTTGGTGGGACCAGCCTTTTGATTGTTGTTAGTGTGACTATGGATACAGTTACGCAAGTCCAGTCTCATCTTTTGGCACATCAATATGAAGGGCTTATCAGAAAGTCGAAGTTGAAAGGGCGGCGAGGCTGATGGCGGGAAAAAGACTGATTCTTATGGGGCCTCCCGGTGGGGGCAAAGGAACTCAGGCGCAGAGGCTTCGTGAACGCTACGGCATTGTCCAGCTTTCAACAGGCGAAATGCTTCGCGCGGCTGTGGCTGCAAAGAGTGCAACAGGCTTGCAGGCAAAGGCAGTGATGGATAGCGGCCATCTGGTTTCAGATGAGATTGTCATTAATCTTATTGATGACCGCCTTGATTGTGATGATGCTCGTCAGGGCTTTATTCTGGACGGTTTTCCGCGCAATATTGCTCAAGCACAGGCGCTTGATGTGCTGATAGCCAAGAAGGGTGTTGTGCTGGATGCTGCTATTGAGTTGCAGGTGCCCGATGATCTTCTCGTTGAGCGGATTGTTGGTCGCTTTACCTGCGATGCGTGTGGGGCCGGTTATCATGATACCTTCAAGAATCCCAAAGCGGCAGGGGTTTGCGATTCGTGTGGGGGTACCAAGTTTTCCCGTCGTGATGATGATAATGAAGACACGGTTCGCAAGCGCTTGGTTGCTTATCATGCGCAGACAGCGCCCCTTATCCCCTATTATAGGGCGCGGAATCTCTTGTATGTCGTTGATGGTGCAAGAGATATTGATGTTGTTACAAGCGAGCTGGAAGCTTTGCTTGGTTCGTAAGGTGGGGTGTGCGTCAGGTTTCTGGCCTTGTGTGTCATGGGCATGGTTGACTTGCCGGTAGCAGTGAATATAATCGCGCTCCTTCCGAGTCTGACTGCGGACAGAAACATTGGCGGCATTCTTTGTCGTTTGGAAAATTTAAGGAGTACGGGCCTTGGCGCGTATCGCTGGCGTTAACATTCCGACCAACAAGCGCGTGGAAGTCGCGCTGACATATATTTACGGCATTGGTCCAAAGCATGCGAAAGACATCTGCGAAAAGATGTCCTTTGCACCGTCCCTCAGGGTCAATCAAATGTCAGATGAAGATGTTCTTCGTCTGCGTGAGTTGATTGACAGCGCCTATAAAGTGGAAGGTGACCTGCGTCGCGAAGTTGCGATGAACATCAAGCGTCTGATGGATCTTGGCTGCTATCGCGGTCTGCGCCATCGTAAAGGGCTTCCTGTTCGTGGTCAGCGTACCCACACCAATGCCCGTACCCGCAAGGGACCGGCAAAGCCGATCGCCGGCAAGAAGAAGTAATTAGAGAGAAGGCAAGATACGGCAATGGCCAAGGCAGCTGCTGCGCGTCCCCGTCGTCGCGAACGCAAAAACATCACGTCCGGAATTGCCCACGTGAATGCGACCTTCAACAATACAATCATCACCATAACGGACGTGCAGGGGAATTCAATCTCTTGGTCCTCTGCTGGTATGCAGGGCTTCAAGGGCTCCCGCAAATCCACGCCGTATGCCGCACAAGTGGCCGCTGAAGATGCGTGTCGCAAGGCTCTGGACCATGGTATGAAGACGCTGGAGGTTGAGGTTGCTGGACCAGGCTCTGGTCGTGAGTCCGCCCTGAGAGCCTTGGTTTCAGCCGGGTTTATTGTTACCTCCATTCGTGATGTTACCCCTATACCGCACAATGGCTGTCGCCCGCGTAAGCGGCGTAGGGTCTGATTATCAGATTCGTTTTGTGTGACCGCCGCCCCGGATCGTTCCGGGGCATGGCGGCTTTGGTGTGATGAACCGAATGCCGTGTTGCGATGAGGCGCCCCTTGTTTCAGTATCTCTGCTGATTTCAAGGTCGGTCATTGTCAGCACGGTTTGGCCTGGCCCCGTTAGCAAGAGGGTGCATCCGTGATCCAGAAAAACTGGCAGGAACTAATCAAACCGCAAAAACTCAACGTCGAGCCCGGTGACGATCCCGCGTGCACGGCAACCGTTGTTGCAGAACCGCTTGAGCGCGGCTTTGGCATGACCTTGGGTAACGCCCTGCGTCGTGTTTTGATGTCTTCCCTCCAGGGTGCGGCTGTTACCGCTATCCAGATTGAAGGCGTTCTCCACGAGTTTTCCTCTGTCCCCGGTGTCAGGGAAGATGTCACAGATATCATCCTGAATATCAAGGCTCTTGCCTTGAGAATGCAGGGTGAAGGTTCGAAGCGCATGACCCTCAAGGCAACGGGTCCGTGTGTTGTGACAGCCGGAAATATTGAAACTGGTCATGGTGTAGAGGTGCTGAATCCCGACTTGGTGATTTGTCATCTTGATACCAATGCCTCCTTTAACATGGAGTTGACCGTTGATACCGGCAAGGGTTACGTGCCGGCCGCGAATAATCGTTCCGAGGACTCGCCTATAGGTCTGATCCCCGTTGATTCGATTTTTGCTCCGGTTCGTCGCGTGTCCTATCGCGTTGAGAATGCGCGTGTTGGTCAGGTGACGGACTACGACAAGCTGGTCATGAACGTGGAGACCAATGGTGCTGTTACGCCGGAAGATGCGGTTGCTTTGGCGGCTCGTATTCTCCAGGATCAACTTGCTCTGTTTATCAATTTCGACGAGCCGCAGGCTGCTTCCGAGGCGTACAAGGAAGATGATCTGCCATTCAACCGTAATCTGTTGAGGAAGGTTGATGAGCTGGAATTGAGTGTTCGTTCGTTCAATTGTCTGAAGAACGACAATATTTGCTACATTGGTGATCTGGTTCAGAAGACCGAAGCAGAGATGCTTCGTACTCCGAACTTTGGTCGCAAGTCCTTGAATGAGATCAAGCACCTGCTGGCGCACATGTCCCTGCATCTTGGTATGGAAGTGCCGAACTGGCCGCCTGAGAACATCGAAGAGCTTGCCAAGAAGCTTGAAGACCCTTATTGACCACCGGATCCGGCCTGCTTACAGAGAACTGTGCTCTTGAGCAGGCCGGTGCTGTTTTTGGTTTGGGGGCATAATGCCCCGTACTTGTTCTGCATCGCTTCCATAAATTTAAAACTGGCGGCGGGAACAAGAATTCTCATCGGCTCCGTGAGCGGGGCCAAGAAACTGGAAAGGAGACAGCCATGCGTCACGGAATGTCCGGCCGCAAACTCAATCGTACCTCGTCCCACCGCAAGGCTATGTTTGCCAACATGGCTGCCGCTCTCATCCGGCACGAGCAAATTCGTACCACTTTGCCTAAGGCAAAGGATCTGCGTCCGATCGCCGAGAAGTTGATTACGCTTGCCAAGCGCGGCGACCTTCATGCCCGTCGTCAGGCGATTGCCCAGATCGGTGACGAGACAGTAGTCAGCAAGCTGTTCTCTGTTCTGGCAGAGCGTTATCAGGGTCGGCCCGGTGGCTATACGCGCGTTCTGAAGGCTGGTTTCCGCTATGGTGACTGTGCCCCTATGGCGATTATCGAGCTGGTTGATCGTGATCCTGCCGCCAAGGGTGCTGAAGACAAGGCCCGTGTTGCAGCAGAACTGGCAGCTGCCGAGCAGGAATAACCAAATCTGCCGCGTGTGTTGTTGTGGAGGGCAGTCTGATCAGGCTGCCCTTTCTGCTTTCTGGCCTTGGGTGTTAATCCGGGCTGGTATTTCGTGTTTTGATGTCCCACGTTACAAACAGGCTGTGTTGTGTTGGTGAGGATGTTGTTGTGCGTTTTCTGAATCTGGTATTGCTGTGCTTGCTGATAGGCCCTGTCTGGCCGGCTACGGGTGCAGATTCTGAGGTTCCATCCTCTCGTCAAACGGTGACTCTTTCGTTTGCTCCGGTTGTGAAGCGCACCGCTCCGGCTGTTGTGAACATTTATACCAAAAAGGTTATCGTTACCCGAGAGACGTTGCCTTTGATGGCGGATCCTTTCTTCCGTCGTTTTTTGGGTGATGCTCCGGGCTTCGGTATTCCCCGTGAAAGAATTCAGAATTCTTTGGGGTCGGGGGTGATCCTGCGTCCGGATGGGGTTGTCGTTACGAATAACCACGTTATCGATGGCGCGGCCGAGATTACGGTTGTCCTGTCGGATCGCAGGGAGTTTGAGGCAGAGCTGGTCGGGGCGGATCCCCGTACGGATTTGGCGGTTCTAAGACTGAAGGATGGGCCGAAGTCCCTTCCTTTTCTTGAGCTGGCTGATTCCGGCGCACTGGAGGTTGGCGATCTGGTGATTGCGATCGGGAATCCTTTTGGTGTTGGTCAAACGGTCACCAGTGGCATCATTTCCGCGTTGGCGCGGACCAATATCGGTGTTTCTGATTACCGTTCATTTATTCAGACTGATGCTGCCATTAATCCCGGTAATTCCGGTGGAGCACTGGTTACGACAGATGGCCGTCTGGCTGGTGTCAACACGGCTATCTACAGCCGTGATGGCGGTAGTCTGGGGCTGGGTTTTGCTATTCCTTCCAATATGGTGAACACGACGGTCAAAAGTATTCTTGCGACAGGAAAGGCTGTTCGCCCTTGGCTTGGTGCTGGTGGACAGGTTGCTGACTCGAAGCTTGTTGAATCCTTGGGCTTGGATCGTCCCGGTGGTGTGCTGGTGGCGCGCATTGACCCTGACAGTCCGGCAGAGCGGGCTGGATTGAAGCGCGGCGATGTGATCATTGCTGTTAACGGACATGATGTGATGGATTGGCAGGCCCTGCGTTATCAGATTGCCAGTCTGGAGCTGGGGAGCCGTGCGGAGCTGTCCGTCATTCGCAAGGGTAAGCCGGTTCAGCTTGCTTTTGCCCTGGAGCCACCGCCGGAAAACCCGCCGCGCCAGGAAACGGAAATCAAGGGTCCTCGCAATCCCCTAGATGGTATCCGTCTGGCAAATGCCAATCAGGCCTTGGCCGAGGAAACCGGGTGGGATGTTTTTACGGGGCAGGTTGTTGTGACAGCGGTGCGTCGTAATGGCTATGCAGTCCGTCTTGGCATACAGCCGGGTGATGTTTTGCAGTCCATCAACGGCAAGAAAGTGATTGCGGTGCCTGATGCGGTTTCCCTGCTGGAGCAGCCCGCTCCGGGAGGGTGGCTTATCACCGTTCTACGTGACGGCAATGTCATGAACTTCCGGATACGGTGACATGGCCGGTTTGTTTGAACAGGCTGCGCCACGTCCGCTCGCAGATCGTCTCAGGCCCCAGCAGCTTTCGGATGTGGTAGGGCAGGCTCATCTTCTGGCAGAGGATGGGCCCTTGGGGCGCATGCTGCGGACACAGCGCCTGTCCTCGGTTATCCTCTGGGGGCCTCCGGGGTGTGGAAAGACCACAATTGCCCGGCTGCTGGCCGAACAGACGGAGCTTCATTTTGAACCCCTGTCAGCTGTTTTTTCCGGTGTGGCTGACTTGCGCAAGGTTTTTGATGCTGCCAAGCAGCGGCGTTCTGTCGGCCGGGGCACCTTGTTGTTCGTGGACGAGATCCATCGTTTCAACCGTGCACAGCAGGATGCTTTTTTGCCCTACGTGGAGGACGGAACCATTACCTTGGTCGGGGCAACTACCGAGAACCCCAGTTTCGAGTTGAATGCTGCTTTGCTGTCGCGGGCGCGGGTCCTTGTTCTCAGGCGTCTGGACGATGATGCGCTGGAGCAGCTTCTGGCCCGCGCAGAAGAGATCATGGCTCGGCCTTTGCCCTTGGAACCTGATGCGCGTGAGCAAATGCGGGCGATGGCCGATGGTGACGGGCGCTATATGCTTGCGATGGCCGAAGAGGTTTTTGGAAGCGCAACCGGTGTATTTCTGGGGACAGAGGATCTGGTTCGCCTGCTTCAGAAGCGTGCCCCCGTTTATGACAAGGATCGAGAGGGGCACTATAACCTGATTTCCGCCTTGCATAAGTCTCTTCGGGGATCGGACCCGGATGCGGCTCTGTACTGGTGCGCTCGTATGATCGAGGGTGGTGAGGATCCTGCCTATATTCTGCGCCGGCTTGTCCGGTTTGCTGTGGAGGATATCGGTCTGGCCGACCCTGCGGCCCTGGATCAGGCGATTGCGGCATGGGATGCCTTTGACCGGCTGGGGTCTCCGGAAGGAGAGCTGGCCTTGGCGCAGCTTGTCCTGTATCTGGGGACAGCCCCGAAATCCAATGCGGCTTATGTGGCCTGGAAGGCGGCCCGCAAGGCGGCCCGGCAAACTGGGTCGCTGACGCCTCCGCCCCATATTCTCAATGCCCCGACTGCCTTGATGAAGACTTTGGGGTATGGGGCGGGGTATGCCTATGATCATGATCAACCGGATGGATTCTCCGGGCAGGACTATTTCCCCGAGGGGATGGAGCGGGTGCCGTTCTATAACCCTCCCGAGCGTGGATTCGAGAGGGAAATACGCCGCCGTCTGGATTACTGGGGCCGATTGCGGGCCCGTCGTGTCGCGATGAAAGGCAAGCCATGAGCGTGTGGGCTGTTGTTGCAGTGGCGGTTGGCGGGGCTTTGGGGTCTGTGCTGCGGTATGCGGTGATGGCGAGTGTTGGGCGTTGGGCTGGATCGGGCTTTCCGTGGGGTACTCTGGTGGTCAATGTCGCCGGGTCCCTGATTATGGGGGTTCTGGTCGAGATTATTGCCAGAAAATGGTCATTACCGGCTTTCTGGCAGGTTTTTTTGTTTGTCGGCGTTCTTGGCGGGTTTACAACCTTCTCTACGTTTTCCCTGGATCTGGCGATGCTGATGGATCGTCATGCCGGTCTGGCTGCTGTTTATGCGGTTGGATCCGTTGTGGTGGGAACGGCAGCCCTGTTTGTGGGGATGGCCTTGGTACGCTGGAGTATGTCATGAGTGTTCAATTGATCCCTGTTGCGGCAGACGAAGCTGATGTGCGTCTGGATCGCTGGTTCCGCCGCCGTTGGCCGGCTGTATCCCAGGGACGTCTGGAAAAGTTGTTGCGCACGGGGCAGGTGCGTGTTGACGGGCGCCGTGCCAAGGCAGGGCAACGGCTTGAAGCAGGGCAGGTGGTCAGAATTCCCCCTCTGCCGGCAGATCCAGAAGACCACGCCGATGCAATGCCGGCTCGCAGTGCCGCACCTGCTATTCGTCCTGATGATGAGGCGATGATCCTGGAATCCATCCTGTACCGTGATGATGATGTCATTGTGCTGAACAAGCCACCCGGGTTGGCTGTGCAGGGAGGGACCAATACCAAGGTGCATGTTGATGCCCTGCTGGATGTTCTGCGCTTTGACAGTCGGGAACGTCCTCGTCTGGTGCATCGTCTGGACAAGGATACCTCTGGCATTCTGGTGCTGGCCCGCTCCGCTCGCTCTGCGTCTGCCTTGGCGTCGTCGTTCCGTTCCCGCGCTGCCCGCAAGATCTACTGGGCGCTGGTTGTCGGGTATCCCAATCCGTCCCGGGGGAGTATCCGGGCACCGGTTGCCAAGGTTCCGGTCGCCGGCGTCGAGAAGATGGAAGTCAATGTGGAAGAGGGGCAGGCCGCTCGTACCGAGTTTGCGGTTCTGGACAAGGCCGGGCGCTGTGTAACCTGGCTGCATCTGGAGCCATTGACCGGCCGGACCCATCAGCTGCGTGTTCACTGTGCCTATCTGGGAACACCCATTCTGGGGGATGGGAAATACGGTGGGGCCGAGGCCCATATCCAGGGCGAAGGTATATCGCGGAAGCTGCATCTGCACGCGCGGGCACTACGTATCCCGCATCCGTCCGGACGGGGGGAGTTGACGATACAAGCCCCACTGCCCAGGCATATGGCCAGTAGCTTTGAGGCCTTCGGGTTTGATGAGAAGGACGTTGCCGATCCTTTTGCGGTGCTTCCGGAAACGACACGCAAGAAAAAATGACCACGCCTCTACGTCTTGTGTTGTGGGATGTGGACGGGACACTTCTGAACTCCCGTTTCCTGATTCTGGAAACCATGCATGAGGCATGCCGGCAAGAGAGGATTGCCTGCCCGTCTGCAAGCCTTGTTGCCCGTGGAACGGGGTTGCCTCTTGCGGACATGGTGGCCTTTGTTTTGCCAGATTATGATGCTGCTGTTCATCAGCGTGTGGCTGTGGCGTACCGTCGGATCTTTCCTGCGTTGCGGGAGAAAGGTGATGGCCATGACCGTCTGTTCCCGCATATCCGGTCCGTGCTGGATGATTTGCGGAAGCAAGAGATCCTGATGGGGCTTGTGACGGGCATGGGACGCCGCAGTGTTCTTGCGTTTGTGGAGCGTTACGGTCTGGCGGATTATTTTGTGATGGTTGGTACTGCGGATGACGGGCCTGGAAAGCCCAGTCCCTTTCTTGTTGAACGGGCTGTTTGCCAGACGGGTGCAGAGCGGAAAAATACGGTTGTGATTGGTGATACATCTTTTGATATGATGATGGCCCGCGCTGCCGGGGTATCAGCCATTGGCGTGGCATGGGGCAATCATGATATATCCGGGTTGTGGCAGGCTGGTGCTGAGGCCGTGGCAGAAGAGCCGGCTGTCTTGCCGGCATTGATCGGGCGTGTGTTGGGCAGGGGACAAGAATAATGCGTATTTCAACGGTGTTGAAGAGCCTTGTGGCTCTTGTTGTGGTGGCGGTTATTAGTGTGGCCGTTGTGTTATCAACGCTGGACGTTAACAAGTACAAGGATGTGGTTGCCGCCCAGGTTGAGGCCATGACAGGCCGTCGTCTGACTCTTGACGGAAATCTTGACCTTGCCTTGGGGTTCAGTCCGGCGATTGTTGTCAACCAGGCCAGCTTTGCGAATGCGTCTTGGGGATCGCGCCCTCACATGGTGTCTGTTGAACGGGTTGAGTCTGAACTGGCACTGATTCCGGCCCTGTTCGGTGATATCCGCGTTGGGCGCCTGGTGCTGATCCGGCCGGATATCCTTCTGGAAACCAATGCCAAGGGGGTTGGAAACTGGGAATTCCCGGTTGGCAAGCCCGAGGGGCAGAAGAAGCCCGCCGCATCGGCACCGTCTGGATCCCCCGCACCTGATGCAGCCCCTTCGGCAGGGGCTCCCATACCCTTCCTGGCGTCGGTTCTGATCAAGGATGGCCGCCTGACTTGGCGGGATGGCAAGACCGGTGCGACCAAGGTTCTTGAGCTTGCAGGTGTCAGTCTGGGGGCTTCGTCCCCTCATGATCCGGTTTCGCTTGATATTCGTGGTTCGTTTAATGCTGTTGGATTTGATGTAGCTGGTGGGCTTGGTCCCGTTGCAGCCTTGTTGAGCAAGGATAGTGACGGGAAGCCTTGGCCCTTGTCTGTAAAAGGTGATTTGGGGGGCATTGATTTTACAGCCGATGGGGCCATCAAGGATCCGTTGTCCGGGGCCGGGTTGGCGTTGAAGCTGCATATCCGCGCATCATCCTTGGAAAAGCTGAAGCCTTTGGTCGGGGATGTTCCAAAAATTCCGGCTGTGGATCTTGCCGCGTCTGTTTCCGGTGGTGGAACAGCCTGGAAGGTATCGGACCTTGTCCTCTCATCCGGTTCATCAAAAGTGACGGGGACCGTGGGGATAGAGACCGGAGGAGCTCGCCCTCGCGTGGATGTTGCCCTGCAGTCCCCTCTTCTTGACCTGAAGGCATTGCTGCCTTCATCACAGTCAACAGGCAAGGCTGCGCCAACCTCAGGTACGGGGTCTGTTTCCGCCGGGGGGACGGCGGGTTCACATTCTGGCAAGGTCTTTTCAGCAGAGCGTCTTGATCTTTCCGGCCTGAAGGCTGTTGATGCCCGTTTTGATGTTCAGGTATCCCGCCTGGTGATGCCTGATGCGGTTGAGCTTGAAGCCGTGGCGGCAAAGGGGGAGTTGGTCAACGGTCGACTTGGCATGACGCCGGCCAGCATGCGCTTGGGTGATGGAGCTATTACCGCCAACATCCATCTTGCCGCTCCGTCCGGGCCTGCAGATTTCAAGCTTGATGCCAAGGCAGACAAGGTGGTTCTGGGGCGTGTATTCAGCCAGATCGGCAAAACCGACCTGTTGTCGGGCGTGCCTTCCGATGCCACGGTTTCACTAAAAGCCAATGGGTCTTCGGTTGCTGCCCTCATGGCTTCCCTGGACGGTCGTATCCTGGTCCGCATGGGGGAGGGGCGCATCAATAATGCCCTGATTGACTGGGCTGGTGCCGACATCATCAACCAGTTGGCCGAGCAGCTGAATCCTGTCGGCAAGGGTGAGCCAAATACTCACCTGATGTGCGGCGTGATTAATGTGCAGGCCAACCATGGTGTACTGGGTTGGGACAAGCAGATTGCCTTTGAAACAGCCAAGATGAATGTGGTGTCATCAGGCAAGGTGGACCTTGGTCGGGAAGCTCTGGATGTCGGGGTTCGTCCGTCTGCCAAGGGAGGTGTCGGGGTTGGCGCCGGGGCGTTGGCAGATTTCCTGCGCTTGCAGGGTACATTGGCCAGTCCATCCATTGGTATTGATGCTGCTGGTGTGGCCAAGACAGCCCTGTCCATAGCCGGTGTGCTGGCTGGCGGTGGCGGAGGCAAGAGCCTGTTGGGGGCTCTGCAGGGAGGGAATGCTGCGGGTTCGTCGTCTGCTGATTCATCGCCGTGTGCGACGGCCCTGGGGCAGGGAGGTAAATCCTCTTCCTCTGATGGGGCACAACCGTCCAAACAGGCCCCGGCAGCACCCGATAACCCGGTTGACTCGATCAAGAAGGGGCTGAAAGGGCTTCTGCGCTAGAAGTGGTGCGTACATTGTGGAAAGTAGGTCATTGATTTTGGAACAGATGCAGCGGCCCCGGCGCTTCTGGAAGCATGTTACCGTTTGTTGTGATGGTGATGCGGGATACGGCGTTGAGCTGGACGGCAAGTCTATCAACGTCGCCTCCGGCAGGCCGTTGCAGGTGCAGGCGCGTGCCTTGGCCGAAGCCATTGCCCGTGAATGGAACGATCAGGGGGACAGTCTGTCTTTTGCTGCCATGCCAATAACCCGGTTGGCCAGCGCGGCTGTGGATCGTACGGAAGATCAACGTTCAGCCCTGATTGAAGGGCTGATGGACCATGTACACGGTGATGTCCTTTTTTATCATGCCGCAGATCCGGCTGACTTGGTTGAGCTACAGGCCGTGACGTGGGGTCCGCTGCTGGCTTGGGCTGGGGATGTCTTGGGGGTAAAGCCCCTGACGACCCGTGGGCTTATGCCGGTGCAGCAGGACAGTGCCTATATCGCGGCGGTGAGGCAGGCCATAACGGGCCTGACCAACGAGATGCTGACCGTTTTCCATGGAGTTGCATCGGGTTGCAACTCGTTGATTCTTGCCTTGGCTCTTGTGCGTAGGCACATTGATGCGGCGACAGCGTTTGATGCCTCCCTTCTTGACGAGCTGTACCAGTCATCCCTGTGGGGGGAGGATGACGAGGCTGTACAACGCCGGGCGGCCTTGCGCCAGGATCTGGTGCAGATGGAGGTCTATGCTTCTTTGCTGGGTACGCAATAGTTCATGATGTCTCGGCCTCTTCCTGGTCAGTGCATTGATGGCGCAGGAGTACCGGCGTTTGGGCAATGGCAAATAGAAGGGTCAGGGGCAGGATCCCGAAGACCTTGAAGCTGACCCAAGTATCGGTATCCATGGTCCGCCATACAACTTCATTCAGACCTGCCAGCATGACGAAGTAGCTGATCCACAGCAGGCTCAGCAGTTTCCATCCCTGTTCCGTCAGTTTGATGCTGCCGTCGAGCAGGGTGCGCAGGAAGATTTTCCCGCCAAGAAGCCCGCCGCCCAGAACGGCTGCCATGCCAAGGCTGAACAAGGTTGGCTTCAACTTGATAAACATGTCGTTGTCGAGGGCAATTGTCAGCCCGCCCAGCACACCAACAAAACCTCCGCCGATCAGCAGCATGGGGGGGATGGTCTTGCTATGGAGGTAGAAGATTCCCAGTGACACGATCAGTGCCACCATGAAGGCCGCTGTGGCGGTTACCAGTCCAAACCGACTGTTGGCAAAAAAGAAGATCAGTAAAGGGCCCATCTCCAGGGTAAATTTAAGCCATTTATTCATGACATCTATGGTATCCGTACAGTATCTGTTTTCCGGTTAAGGGCGGTACCATGCCAGATTGCGGCATTTTGGGCAAATACTCCCTGTGTGAGGGGTTTCCTGTTCTCCTTTTCTGTATCGCCTGATATAAATCCCACCGTGTTCCAAGGTTCATATACAGGACTTCTTTTTCATGTCTCACCATGTTGCCGCTGGTCCCCGTGTTGCTGTTGTCGGTGTAACCGGGGCTGTCGGGAAGGAGATGGTGCGCGTTCTGGCCGACCGTGCTTTTCCCCTCTCTGATCTGCGCCTTTTCGCCTCTGCCCGCTCTGCTGGCAAGACGTGCCAGACGGCCTATGGCACCAAGACGGTGGAGGCATTTTCAGTCGATGCCGCTGCAGAGTGTGATATAGCCCTGCTGGCTGTATCAGGCGATTTTGCGCAGCAACATGCTCCACGGCTGGCTGCTCGCGGGGTTGTGGTGATCGATAACTCCTCTGCCTTCCGGTATGACGAGGGGACCCCGCTTGTTGTGCCGGAGATCAATCCATCGGCTGTTATAGATTCGCAGATTATTGCCAATCCCAACTGTACGACGGCGATCCTGTCGGTTGCCCTGTGGCCTTTGCATCAGGTGTTTGGCCTGAAAAGGGTTATGGTGTCCACGTATCAGGCGGCATCTGGTGCCGGCGCTGAAGGTATGGCGGAGCTGGAAGAGCAGGCCCGCGCGTGGCTGGATACGGGCAAGGCCGGGCATTCTGTTTTTGCTCACCCCCTGCCTTTTAACCTTATCCCGCATATCGATGCCTTCCAGGATAACGGTTATACCCGTGAAGAGATGAAGGTCACTTGGGAAACCCGCAAGATTCTCGGGCTGGCTGATTTGCCGGTTTCCTGTACGTCCGTGCGTATTCCAACCATGCGTGCCCATGCCGAGACTGTTGTCGTTGAGACCGAGAAGCCCGTTGATCCGGTTGTTGCCCGCGATGTCATGGCGGCAGCTCCCGGTGTTGTTGTGGTTGATGATCCCCGGGAACGCCGGTATCCCATGCCCCTGACTGCATCGGGCCGTTATGATGTGGAGGTTGGGCGTATCCGGCAGAGCCTGGCTTTTGGTTCTCATGGGCTGGAGTTCTTTTTGTGCGGGGATCAGCTGCTGAAGGGAGCCGCCCTGAACGCCGTGCAAATTGCAGAAGAGCTGGTTCGTCAGCGCGGCGATGCCTTGCAGCCAAAGGCTTGGGCATGAAAGCAGGAGCAGCCTGAAGGCGGTTTGGGCTGGTGTCTTTCGGAAAAAGGCGGTATCGGTGTCGGGTAACGACGGGCTGGCCATTGCCCCGCGGATATCCGGGATCTGTCTGGCATTCCCCGCGAGAACTGGCCTTGAAAAGAACTGGAGAACGAGAGCATGGCTCAGAATGTGGTTTATGTTGTTGTCGGGCAAGCCCGTCCTGATACAGCAGATGAAGGCAGTGATCCTGTTGCCATCAGCGTAATGTTGACGGCTGACGATCCGGACCAAGCTGTTGAGCATGCCGTTGATGCTCTGGAAGAAGATGGTTTCGAAGATGTGGAGATCGAGCAGGTCGGGGAAATTGATGAAGCTCCCGACAATGACCTGCGTGCGCCTTATGATGCGGCCCTGTCTGGCGAGATTGCCATCATAGAGTACGAGTGAATATTCAGTCTTGAACAGAGTGCAAGCCGGGGTTCTGCTGTTGCAGGCCCCGGTTTTTGTATGATCATGCCTGTGTTTTCGGGGATACAGACGGACGTTTTTGCATCGGGCCAGTGGCCTGTGCGCCGAAAACCGTCTCAAAGGTTTTTTGTAACAGCGTATCCATGTCTTTGATCGAGATGGACACGCCCAGATCCTGTAGGCTTGTAACGCCATGGCTGCTGATGCCGCAGGGAATAATGC
The DNA here is from genome assembly GCF_012102665.1 of Haematospirillum sp. 15-248. Classification (NCBI taxonomy): domain Bacteria; kingdom Pseudomonadati; phylum Pseudomonadota; class Alphaproteobacteria; order Rhodospirillales; family Novispirillaceae; genus Haematospirillum; species Haematospirillum sp. 15-248. Next base: position 71,288 of record NZ_JAAVTF010000010.1, read on the forward strand.
CCTGGAAGTGCGTAAGATCAGGGGCAATGTTCAGGGCAAAGCCGTGTAGGGTGACCCAGCGTTTGACCCGTACACCAATGGCCGCGATCTTGTCTTCGCGGCCATTCCCCCGGTTAATCCATATTCCAACCCGGTCCGTCCGCCGCTCCCCGTTGATGTCCAGGGTGCGCAAGGCCTGGATCAGCCATTCCTCCAAGGCATGTACGTAGCAGCGGATGTCCTGTGTGCGTTGCTTCAGATCCAGCATGACGTATCCAACCCGCTGTCCAGGCCCGTGATAGGTATAGTGCCCGCCGCGCCCGGTCTCATAAACAGGGAATGCGTCGGGACGTAGAAGCTCCTCCGCCCGCGCGCTGGTACCTGCTGTATAGAGCGGGGGGTGTTCCAAGAGCCATACCAACTCTTCGGCATGGCCGGTTGATATGGCGTTGCCCCGCTTTTCCATGGTGGCAACAGCATCGGGGTAGGGAACGGGGGTGTCGGACAGCCACCATTCAGGGGCGGGTGAAAACATAGGGATCCTCGTAAAATCGTGCTTGATTGCAGGAAGGTGAAGTGCTATTCCACTGGCTCCCTGATGGCAAGGGGCTGTGTAGAAACAGTGCTGTGCCGCAAAGGGTTGGACAGTTTTGTGAAGATCGTTTTTACAACAGTGCGGTCGTGGCGGAATTGGTAGACGCGCAGCGTTGAGGTCGCTGTGGCCGAAAGGTCGTGGAAGTTCGAGTCTTCTCGACCGCACCATTGTAAAAATGAGAAACCCGTCGCCTGTGGTGACGGGTTTTTATTTTGGTATTGTCCCTGTGAGCCTGGGGCCCAGGTCCAGGGAGGCCGGAGATTGATCATGCATGGACATGTGTACTGGACCGAACTGATTACTGCAGATGTGGAAGCTGCGCGTGATTTCTATGGGTCTGTTTTTAATTGGTCCTTCTCGGAAATACCAACACCGGACGGGCATTACTGGTTGGCCTTTGATGCGGATGACACACCGGTTTGCGGGTTCTGTCAGGCCGGTACCGCAGGGCGCCCGGCTGGCGCTGGTGATCTCTGGCTTAGCTATATTGCTGTTCCTGATGTGGATCTTTGTATGGCGATGGCGCGTCAGTCCGGCGGTTCCATAGCGGTTGGTCCGTTCGATATGCCGGGTGTCGGGTGTCTGGCCATCCTGAAGGATGCGGCTGGTGCGTTGCTTGGTGTTATTGCGCCTTCTTCTGGCGCATCAACTTAGCGGAATGTGATGTACTGGGCGACGGGGCCGTCCAACATGTCTGAATTCTGGATCAGCTGCTGGATCTCGGCCTCACTCTTGATCGAGCCGTTTTTGCGCATATCGCCCACCTGTTCCTTGAGGGCTGTCAGGGCCTTGATGCCTTCCGGCGTTTGCAGGGGGCCTTCAAAGAACTTACGGCCCAAGCCGGGCTTGGTAAACAGGCCCTCACAAATATACAGGGCTTCCCCGAAGGTGGATGGTGTCTTGCCCACAATCCCCAGTGCCCGCAAGACATCCAGAGGCAGCATTTCCAAGTAGCGGTCACAGAACAGCTGAATGCGGTCGATTTTATCCTTGCGGTCTACCTTGTCCGTGGTCCGGATGTCCTTGACCACGTTTCCAAGCCCTTCCAGGATATCTGGCGGCATGCCCAGCATGGCCGTAAACCATGATCCGAAGATTTTATCTGCAAGGCCCAAGTCTGTCTCGAACTTGTGCCCGGATACCTTGGGTTCTCCGCGGCTGGCGCGCTCTTCGTTAACCTTGTCGGTGATGTCCCGTATTTCCCACTTTCCCAAGACGGTAATTGCCTCGGGGTCTGTGATGGATCCAAAAGCCTCACCAATATCGCGGATCTGCTCAACGCATGTGAAGTGTACGCCGATGGCGCGGATTGTGTCGGGCTGCCAAGCTGCGATGTTTTTGAAGCCCGAGCGCAGGACCTGTCGCAAGGCCCGCAGGTGATAAGCCTTCAGGGTTGCCATGGCATAGAGCACATCAGGGTCTATTTCGACCAGGGCTTGCCCAATTGATGTTCCGAATCCTTGGATAAGCTCGGTCATGGCCAGTTGCTGGAATTGGGACAGAACACGCAGACGGGGCAGGGCTTCCGGTGAGCGAATGACACCAACCAGTCGTTTCAATGCCTTGGGGTTTTTGCGGAAGATCGATTTTACAGCCCGGTCGATGAAATACATCTGGGCTTGTTCAATGGTCAGCCCACAGGCACCCATGAACGAGCGTCCCTTGTCCGGAGTTACCTGCTTTCCTGTTGTGTCAATCAGCCGGAACACATTGGAATTCCAAGCCGAAACAAAGATACGCAGTGCTCTTTCAATGCATTCGTCCTTGCGCATGGCCGCAGTGAGCGATACCCCGGCCAAGCGTCGCTCACCCTCTGGTAATGCCTTGGCCTCTATACGTTGCAGGATGGGGTAGATCTCGCCGACAACCCGCATCAGGCGGTCCTGACGCTGTCCCTCCATTTTATTGAACGTATTGCGAAGGATTCCTTTGAACGGGGGAGGGACCAAGGACAGGACAGGGCCATCACCTTCGCCGTCGCCGATGATCAGAAGGGGGGTTTCCAGTTGAGCTCTGACATCCGACATTCCAGATCCTGCGCCGCCCGTTGTTGACCATCATGCTGGCTCCGAAGGGGAACCACGGTCAATAGATGGTGTGTTATGGTGGTATGTGTGTGTCTGAAAGACGAAAAACGCCAGCAATTTCTTAACTATTTCATTATTGCAGAGATTGATTTATTCCAAGTTTTACATTCTTTAGTTGACGTTGGCCGTATGGAAACTTAGCGTATCGGGCGTTTTGACCCGGGGTGTTCATACAAGGGGCGTTATGTTTGTAAATAGCGATTCTGGTCCGGGCGAGTCGGGTGTTGCGACCATGGTGTAACGGGGGATATATGATCAGAAGGGGGGATGACCCGGTTGTCATCGTGGGGGCTGCGCGTACCCCGACAGGGGGGTTTCGGGGATGTTTGTCTTCCCTGTCCTGTCCGGCGCTGGGCAGTGTTGCTGTCCGTGCGGCTGTCGAACGTTCGGGGGTTGATGTCGCTGACGTCGATGAAGTGGTGATGGGGTGTGTCCTGTCTGCCGGGCTTGGGCAGGCTCCGGCTCGTCAGGCTTTACGGGGGGCCGGTTTTCCGGATCGCGTCGCGGCGACGACTGTTAACAAAATGTGCGGTTCCGGAATGCGTGCCGCGATGATGGCCCATGACATGCTGGTGGCTGGTTCGGCTTCGGTCGTTGTGGCCGGTGGCATGGAAAGCATGAGCAATGCCCCCTATTTGCTTGAGAATGCCCGATCAGGACTGAGAATGGGGCATGGGAGGGTGCTGGACCACATGTTCCTGGATGGGCTGGAGGATGCCTACGATCGTGGGCGACTGATGGGTGCTTTTGCTGAAGATACAGTAGCCGCCTATGGTTTCTCCCGCCAACAGCAGGATGCTTTTGCCTTGGGCAGTCTGGAGCGTGCCCTTGCCGCAGCCCGCAGTGGCGCAACCGCTGCCGAAATTGCTCCTGTAGCCGTGCCTGCCGGGAATGGTGAGGCCCAGGTTACTGTTGATGAGCCGCCTACCTTGGCGCGGCCGGAGAAAATACCCACTCTGAAGCCGGCATTTCGCCCTGATGGTACGATAACGGCAGCCAATGCATCTTCCATTTCCGATGGCGCTGCTGCTTTGGTGATGATGCGCTTGTCAGAAGCGGAACGGCGTGGGCTTTCTCCTGTGGCCACGCTGGTAGCGCAGGCCACAGAAGCGCGGGAGCCGCCACAGTTTACCACGGCTCCGGTTGGCGCTATCCAGAGAGTTCTTGGCAAAGCGGGATGGTCGAAGCGGGACGTTGATCTGTGGGAAATCAATGAGGCATTTGCCGTGGTAACCATGGTAGCAATCCACGACCTTGGGCTGCCACATGATGCTGTGAACATTCATGGGGGAGCCTGTGCCCTGGGGCACCCGATCGGGGCATCCGGGGCGCGCATTGTAGTGACCTTGCTGCAGGCCTTGCGTCGGAACGGCTTGAAGCGTGGTGTTGCAAGCCTTTGTATCGGTGGTGGAGAGGCAACGGCCTTGGCGCTTGAATTGGCTGTGTGAATCCGTGACACTCGGCGCCCGCCGGGCTTTGTTATGAAAGAGTACAAAAACAGTCTTGATTGCATTACGTATGTGCACCAATGTGGCGTCCGTTGCTTCCGGGCAGAGGCTTGGCCGGGTGCTGTTGCAACTGGGTGACACACAGGAGCTTATGAAATGACAGGAACAATGGAAAAAATCAGGACGATTGACAGGATGGTAGCGGGCTTTCGGGCTTTTCGCTCGACCTATTACGAGCAAAGGCCGGAGAGGGCAGTATCTCTTGTCGAGGGTGCCCAGCAGCCGGAGGTGCTCCTGATTGCCTGTTCCGACAGCCGTGTTGATCCGGCTATCCTGACCAATGCCGAGCCGGGTGAGCTGTTCGTCGTGCGTAACGTGGCCGCCCTGGTCCCCCCGTGTGAGCAGGATGGGGCCTACCATGGCACCTCGGCGGCAATAGAATATGCTGTGCGTGACCTGAAGGTTGCCGATGTGATTGTGCTGGCCCACTCCGGCTGTGGTGGTATGCGGGCCTTGGTTGCCGCCCGTCAGGGGCAGAAGATGGATCGCCCGTTTATCAATCCCTGGATCTCGCTGATGGGTGATTGTGCCGGGCATGAGGATGATGACCCTGATCCGGTCAGCCAGAGTTCCTTGCGCAGGTCGTTGTCCAACCTGAGGACATTCCCGTTTGTCCGCGATGCCGAGAATGCAGGCAAGATTGCTCTGCACGGCTGGTGGTTTGACATGCGTGAAGGCATCCTGTGGCAACTTGATCAAGAGAGTGACACGTTCGTGCAGATGGTCTAGGCCTGTGGCCAGGGGTGGATAAACAGGGGGGAACAGGGATGCCTTTTGATGATCAGCAGGCCATGGTGCGTGACATGGCCCGCGCCTTTGCCTGTGCGGAGCTTCGCCCGCATGCAGCCCGTTGGGACCGGGAGCATGCGGTTCCCCGCTCTGTTCTGGCCAGGATGGGCGAGCTTGGTTTTATGGGGATGCTCGTCCCTCCGGAATGGGGCGGTGCCGGCATGGATTATCAGTCGTATGCCTTGGCGGTTGAGGAAATTGCTGCCGGCTGTGGTGCTGTCTCAACGATTATGAGTGTGCACAACTCGGTGGCTTGCATGCCACTTCTTCTTTACGGAACTGAGTCTCAGCAGAGCACGTTCCTTCGTCCTTTGGCACAGGGACAGATGCTTGGCGCCTTTTGTCTGACCGAACCTCAAGCTGGATCGGATGCCTCTGCCTTGAGGACCCGTGCGGTTGCGGATGGTGATGCCTGGGTCCTGAATGGCTCCAAGATGTTCGTAACGTCAGGGCGCAATGCCGATGTTGCCATTGTTTTTGCCGTGACAGATCCCGACGCGGGAAAGAAGGGAATCTCTGCTTTTATTGTGCCCACATCCCTGCCGGGCTGGCAGGTGCTCAGGGTCGAGGAAAAGCTGGGGCTGCATGCCTCTGATACCTGCCAGATTGCTCTTGATAACATACGTCTTCCCGGTACCTTGATGTTGGGACAGCTTGGGGATGGATATCGCATTGCCTTGTCCAATCTGGAAGGTGGCCGTATCGGCATAGCAGCCCAGGCAGTGGGTATGGCTCGGGCGGCGTTTGAATTAGCCCGTGATTATGCTTGCCAAAGAGAAACCTTTGGTCGCCCCCTGATAGAGCATCAGGCGCTGGCTTTTCGTTTGGCGGACATGAAAACGCAGATCGCTGCCGCCCGTCTTATGGTATCTGAGGCTGCCGCGTGTCGTGACAGTGGTCGTTCTGCTTTGACCGAAGCCAGCATGGCCAAGCTTTTTGCATCGGAGATGGCAGAGCGTGTATGTTCAGCAGCGCTGCAAATGTTTGGCGGGTATGGGTATATGCGGGACTGCGAAGTGGAGCGCATATACAGGGATGTCAGGGTTTGCCAGATCTATGAAGGAACCAGCGATGTCCAGCGTATGGTCATCGCCCGGGCCATCGCTCAGGAGTGTAGTGCGTGATGTCCAGTAAAAAGCCTGTTGAATTCTGGTTTGATTTTTCCAGTCCCTATGCCTATCTGGCATCAGCCCAGATCGAGGAAATTGCGGATGAACACGGTCGTTCTGTTGTTTGGCGGCCATTCCTTCTGGGTGCAGTGTTCAAAGAAACCGGGGCCAAGCCAAACGTGGATAATCCGTTCAAGAAAGAATACATGGGGCGCGATGTTCCGCGCTTTGCTCGTCTTTATGAAATGGACTTTGTCTGGCCGGATCCGTTCCCGGTTTCCACATTGATCCCGGCCCGGATCTTTTACTGGGTTGAAGGCTACAAACCAGAAAAAACAGCTGATTTTGTTGGTTCTGTCTTTGATGCCTTCTTTTCCCGTGGTCACAATATTGCCGAGAAGGATGTGGCGCTGGATGCTGCATCAAAGATCGGGCTGGATCGTGCTGTTCTGGATGAAGCCCTGGAAGAGCCAATGATCAAGGAACGACTTAAGAACATTAATAACGAAGCTGTCCGGCGCAAGATTTTTGGTGCCCCTGTGACCGTTGTGGACGGAGAAATGTTTTGGGGGGCCGATCGTTTGTGGATGGTGGAGGAGTGGCTGCAAAGCGGGGGATGGTAAATGGTTCTGGCTCGTGGATTTCGTCAGCTTCTTGATGAGGCATATGCCCGTATAGAGACAGTTTCCGTGCCAGATGCACTGGCTCTGCACGCTGATCCGGGCGTTTTGTTTGTTGATGTCCGTGATATCCGTGAGCTGGCCCGTGATGGTGTGATACCGGGGTCGTTTCATGCGCCCCGTGGATTGTTGGAGTTCTGGGTTGATCCTGACAGCCCGTACTTTCGTAGTGTCTTTGGAGAGGGGCGTAGGCTGGTTCTTTACTGTGCCTCGGCATGGCGTTCCGCTCTTGCGTGCCAGACTTTGGTGGAGATGGGGGTATCTTCCGTCTGTCATCTGGGCGGGGGGTTGCGGGCTTGGCGTGACGCGGGGGGGCGGTTGTTTCCATATCCGATGGCTAAGGCGCTGGTGCTTCTGTCTCGCCTGTTTCTACGAGGCCGGTTAAAGTGGTGCGGCCGGTTGAGGCAATAGACTGGAAACAGGGCCGATACAGATGGTACGGTGGCGTCTGTTGCTGTGGGGTTACGTCTGGGTATCTGATGGAGTGCGTTTCCTCCGTTACGGGCAAGAAGGGGTGTAGCATGGCAGCCGAGTCGAAGGGCAATGTGTGGGAAAATAGCACGTTATGCGTCTTTGCCGGTCTCGCGCGGGATTCCCAGTGTCTGGCACGTGATTTATCGGTGCTGGTAACCAGCGTGGGCGTGCATGATGATTTTGATTCGCCCAGCTTTCACAGTGATTTGGATGCATTGACCGGCATTCTGGCTTCTGGAGCGGCAGCCCAAGCCATCCGGGATGCCTTGACGGATGATGATCGCGCTGTTTTGCGTGACATGAAGCCGGTCTATACTCTGTTGGCTCACCGTTTTTTTCTTGATTTTCAGTCTGATGATGACGCCGCTCGTTCGGCATTAGCCTCTGCGCGTGTTCTTCTTGACCAGTGCCGGGCTATTGTGTCGCGATTGTTTGCGGCCTTGGGCTCTGTGGATAATGTTTGAGTCGGGTGCAAGTGCATCCCTGCTACAGCAGGGTGTTATGGCCTGAAGGGGGGTATGGGCCTGTGTTTCCTCGTGTTGCCGGATTATGTGTCTGAGAGCCGGATGTGCAGGGGGCTTTTTGGGCTGGATTTGGCCCGTGAAGCGTAGTCTGGCCAGCCATGGTCCGTTGGTATGACATAGACTTTACATACAGTCTCTTTGATAATCGGCCAGACTATGTGGGTCCAGGGTTGATTCTGCCCGGATCTTCTGGTGGCGCCGGAGTATGGCAGCCCCGAATCCCCCACGCGGGGCGAGGCGGCAGAAAGGGTAGCGGATGAGCGGTTATAACCTGGATCGCCTCAACTTCCTTGTCGTGGATGACAACAAGCACATGCGTGCGTTGGTCAAGACCTTGCTGCATGCCCTTGGATCCAAGAACGTTCACGAAGCCGCAGATGGTGCCGATGCCTTCAAGGAATTGCGCCATTTTCCGGCCGACGTTATTATCTGCGACTGGAATATGTCCCCGTTGGACGGACTGGACTTTGTGCGTCTGGTGCGGACCGGCAAGGACAGCCCAAACCCGTTTGTCCCGATTATTATGCTGACAGGGCATACGGAAATGCACCGGGTGATTGAAGCCCGTGATTCCGGTATCCACGAATTTTTGGCCAAGCCAATTTCGGCCAAGGGGCTTTATTCGCGTATACGGTCGATTATCGAGCGTCCGCGCCCCTTTGTACGTGCGGGTCTCTACTTTGGCCCGGATCGGCGCCGCCGCCAGATTGACTGGAAGGGACCGGAGCGGCGCAAGGTCAACCAGGAAGCGATCAAGCAGGCTGTGGATCAGGTTGAGGATGGAGGCCTGAGCCAGTCTGAGGTTGAAGCTCTTCTGGGCGGATAAGAAACTTTCTGCCATTATCGCCCCATGTAACCGAATTTTCGGAACAGGAGGCCCGAGCGTGACGACTGAAAAGAAGCAGAATAACCAGGCATCATCCGTTGGCGAGGAGGAGGTGGAACGTCCTCCCGTCAGCCCGGAAGAGCTGGAGGAGATGCTTCGCCAGCTGGCAGATGCCAAAGCCGCAGCTTTATCCCGTACGGGCGTTGAGGTTGTTCAGCCACCTCACAAAATCAAGGACAAGGTTTCTGTTTCTGCTTCGGGCGTCAGTCCGGAAATGCTGGATCGTGCGGAGAAGGTCATGACGTCTATGGCCGGTGATTATCTTACTTGGGCGGGGGAAGATCTGCAGCGTTTGCAGGATCTCTATGAGCGTCTGGAAAAAACGCCACCGGCCGAAGCCAAGCCCGTCCTGCGCGAGCTTTTCTCGCTGGCTCATGACATGAAAGGGCAGGGGGGAAGTTTCGGGTATGGTTTGGTAACCGTCATTGGAAACATGCTGTGTCGTTTGATAGAGAAGCTGGAGAATGACTGGCGTTCCAGTTATCTCGCTGTGATCAAGGTTCACGTCGATGCCTTGCGTCTGGTGATTTCAGGGCGCATGCAAGGTGATGGCGGTCGTGCAGGTGAGAATATGATCAGCGGTCTGGAAGCAACCTTGACCAAAACCCTGAAGGGTGGGTAACCGGTCATTCCTCACTGTTGTTGTAATCCAGCCCCGGCCTTGTGTCGGGGCTCTTATTATGCGGCAGATCGAGGTTTTTTTGTTATTTAGCCTGACATGACATTATCATTTTATATTTAATTGCACATTAACTGTGCGAGATCTTTCAGGAGCATTTTGTGGGGTATACTCAACGGGAAGAGGTTTGTTCAGCTGCTCGGTTGCCTTCAGTCCTGCGTGAGGAATTAGAAGGATACAATTGGGCGCGGGATAACGTTGGTCAGTCTGGCGCGGCCATCTATCACCTGTACGGTAAAACACATGCCCCTGAACTATACCTGAAATATGGTAAAAGTACGGTTGCGGACGATATTGCAAGCGAAATGGTTAGACTGAGCTGGTTGGCTGCTTACATGCCTCTTCCAGCGATTGCACATTTTACCCGTACCGCTGATGAGGCGTGGCTGCTGACGACAGCAATGCCCGGAAGAACTGTTTACCAGATGTTGGAGGCATATCCTGATGCACGTATCGATCTTGTTGATGCACTGGCAGAATTTCTGCGCAGGCTTCATGCTGTTCCTGTGAGTAGTTGCCCCTTTAACAGTGGTCACATCTTTCGGCTTGCTCTGGCACAGCAACGAATCAACGCTGGTTTGGTCGATGCCGATGACTTTGATGAGGAGCGACAAGGCTGGGCAGTCGAGCAGGTCTGGGAAGAAATGCATACCCTTTTGCCGTTCTCACCTGAACTCGTTGTTACACATGGCGATTTTTCACTTGATAATCTTCTTGTTTGTGAGGGTAGAGTGATCGGCTGTATTGATGTTGGGCAGGTTGGTATTGCTGATCGCTACCAAGACCTTTCTATACTCTGGAGGGGTCTTGGGAAGTTTTCGCCTTCATTGCAGGAGAGACTTTTTCAGCAGTATGGCATTCCCAACCCAGACTGGCGGAAACTGCAATTTCATCTGATGCTGGACGAATTTTTCTGAAAGCAGTGATGTAACGAACAGGGTATTGAAAAACTAGGCAGTGGTGTGCAACAGCCTTGCCCCTAACTGAATTTCAACACCCTGTGGACCGGGTTCTGGAAAGGCAAGTCTTACCTTCTGTTTTTACTGACATTGATCTTGTCCTGCATAACAGGGCTGGCTTGTATTTGGGGAGACGTGTAGCCTTGCTATCCGGTGATGCAGGACTATCAGGGGGAAGGGATCATGCCGCTGCCAGATCTTTTGCAAGGACGTTTGCAGTTGCCTGTTGTGGCTGCTCCCATGTTTCTGGCATCAGGCCCGGATCTGGTTCTTGCCTGTTGCCGTGCCGGTATTGTGGGGACTTTTCCAGCCCTGAACCAGCGTACGACAGAGGGTTTTGCCAGCTGGCTCGAGACGCTGAACTCTTCGCTGGGGGCTGCAGAAGCTCCCTTTGGCGTTAACCTGATAGTCCACCGCACCAACCCCCGTCTGCAGGCTGATCTTGAAATGGTTATCCGCCATCGGGTGCCGGTTGTGATTACATCCTTGGGGGCTGTAAGGGATGTGATTGATAAAGTGCACGCTTATGGTGGCGTTGTTTTTCACGATGTCACAACGGTGCGCCACGCCAGAAAGGCGGCTGAATCGGGTGTTGATGGATTGATTCTGGTAGCAGCGGGTGCGGGGGGGCATGCCGGAACTATCAATCCTTTTGCCTTGCTGTGGGAAGTACGCCAGTTTTTTACCGGGACCCTTCTTCTTGCCGGTGCACTTTCGACCGGCGAGCAGATTGCCGCAGCGCGTCTTCTGGGGGCTGATCTTGCTTATATGGGAACCCGCTTTATTGCCACCCACGAATGTGCTGTTGAACCATCCTACAAGGATATGGTCGTTGATTCTGCTGCGGAAGATATTGTCTATACGCCAGCCATTTCCGGTATTCCTGCTAATTTTATGCGTCCATCTTTGGTCGCAGCCGGTCTTGATCCGGATCGTCTGCCAGTAGACCATGGTGCGGGCCTCAAGGATATTGGCAGTGAAGTAAAGGCATGGAAAACTGTGTGGTCTGCTGGGCAGGGTGTATCCTGTATTCAGGATATTCCGACTGTTTCCGAGCTGGTTGCGCGCTTGTCCAAGGAGTATGACCAAGCGCTGGGCCAAGCAGGGGATCTGCGTATGAAAGCGTGCTGTCTTCCCAACTCCTGAGGCCAGAAACCTTCCTGTTCACTTGATGAATATTTTACTTTCCATGGGGGCATAGGCATCGGCACCTTCCAGCACAATGCCGTCAAACCCCAGGTCCATCATCCCGTTAAACATTTTTCCGACAAGCTCGCGCCATTCTTTTTCCCAATAGGCGACTACATAAGTCCCGGGTTTCCCCGGGACGGGTCCGGTCAGCCATTTGGGATCGTTGATCTTCCAGTCATTGTTCCAGTAGTAACGGGTATCGGCAGCCTGGCTGAGGTGCAGGCGGGCCAGAACAAGGCGCCTGAACCCGGTCTGTTTCAGTCGCAGGCTTGCAACGTCTGCTGCAGACAGGGGGATGCGGTCCCTCCAGAACGGGTCGATCACCAGAACATCATGGTTTGTGTCCCGTAGGCGAATCAGCCACAGCTCTTTGCTGCCTTCACTGCTATTGCCTTCAACAAACAGTGCATTGGTGGCTTGGGCCAAGGAGTTGACGCCCTGTGGATTGTTACCGGCAAGCACCATCGGCCCTGGTCCGGCCAAGGGGCCTGTTCCCGAATCTGTATGGGCCACAATACGCTGTGTTTGTGCGGTCCGCAGGGCCTTCTCGGCTGCGTCGGATGTTCCGCAATGGTCAATGGTCAGGATGTTCAGACCAATATCATGCAGGGCTGCAATAAATCCCGGGGATGCTGTTGGCTCTTCAGTACAGAACTGACCATCAACAACCACGCCATCAAGACTTTGGACAAGGCGACGGTTGAAAGTTCCGGCCGGCTCGGGCGTCGGTGGAACCGGGCCGGTATCCTGTTCCAGGGTCATGCGCTCGATCTTGGCTTCGCGTTCGCTCTTCATCAACAAGCCCAAGCCTTGGCGGACCAAGACGATAAAGTGGCTGTCGCGTGTATGGGCATATTCCCCCAGTGAAACGATCATGTCACGCATGGCATTCCGAAAATCAGGAATGACCAGGGGTGGTTCGTTGGGTGCGGGGGGGGCGCTTTCGCCCAAGATACGGCCATCAACCCGTATACTGCCCGGGGGAACGGGTGTTGTCTGGGCAAGGGATGCCGGCGTGTTGATGCCAGTTCCTGCCAGAAGGGCTGCCAGAATTGCCAGAGACCGGTACAGGCTATTATGCATAAGGCTTTCCTTTACGGGGATGCTGTATGCCCGGGTCAGAGCCACGGTTTTCTTCTCTGGTGCTATGTTACACCGCATGAAGAGTCCGTCTACGTTGCATATTGTCCTGAAGGAATGTTTGTCTGTTCGTCTCTTGTCTTTTGCGCCGGACTTCAGACCCCAAAGTCGAGCAGGGAAGGGGCGCGTGCGATGATTTCGTTCAGGATTTTTGAGGCTTTTCTGCGGCTCTTGTGAGCTGCCTCGTCAAGTAGTTTGGCATAACGGGGTTTTGAGAGCAGGCGGTGGGTGTCGTGAAGGGTGCGAATTTCCCGCAGGAAAATGTCCCGTGATCCCAGGGGAAGATGAGGCTCATTGGAAAGAGCGGTCAGAAAGGTCAGGGATGCCCGAAGAAGAATAGCCCATATATCAACAGACAAGCGGTTGAATCGCTCAAGAAGTTTGCCTCTGTCCAGGCCGTCATAATCCTGCAGCCTGCGATCGATGATGATGGCAAAAGCCCAGCATTCCGACGCCCGATCCCGGCAGCGCGTGTACTCTGTAAAGCGCAGGACCTCGGTTCCCGGAGACTGGGCGCGTCGGCAAACATTCTCGGCTATGTCAGACAGAAAATGGATGCGCCTTTCAAGCTGGTCGAGAAAACGGCCTATTTCCAATGGTTCGCGGGTGACCGAGGAGTGGCGTGCCTCCAAGGTAATGGCCATGAAATCTGCATCTCCAGCGCGTTTTTCTTACAAAAGGTTTATTATGTGTGCGCGTTATATCAAGACGATGTTCATTTGGGCAAGCTTGGCAGGAGCATTGCGCCATCCGGAAGACGGCTGTAAAGTCCTGCCACAGTGCGGCCTTCTGGTTTGTCCCTTGATTGAATTCAGGAAGCAAGTCGTGTGCCGTCGGGAAAATCGTATCGGGTACCACAGTGATGGGTGGTCCTGAAATCAATCGGGATAGCGCATGGTCCAGTCCTCGGCTCATATTATCGTCGTTGGTAACGAGAAGGGGGGGTCGGGTAAATCAACAGTCTCCATGCACCTGATCGTCAGTTTGCTCCGCGGTGGGCTAAGGGTCGGGACCATTGATCTTGATGCCCGCCAGGCGACGCTAACTCGCTACATAGAAAATCGTCGTGCCTATGCATGCCGCCACGCCGTTTCTCTGCCGATGCCGGAGCATTACCCTTTGCTGTTGAGCGGAAACCAGGCTTTGGATGAGGCTAAGCTGAAGGCGATTGTTGATGATCTGCGGACGCGTTGTGACACAGTGATCATTGATACGCCCGGCGCTGATACCTATTTGTCCCGGGCTGGCCATTCCTATGCCGATACGTTGATTACGCCGCTCAATGACAGTTTCATCGATCTGGATGTTCTGGCCCGGGTCGATCCCGAGACGCTGACCATCAAGGGATTCAGTCATTATTCTTCCATGGTGTTCGAGATCAAGAAGCGCCGCGCTGCCCGTGATGGCGGGCAGATTGCCTGGGTGGTCCTGCGTAACCGCTTGTCCCATCTTGCTGCACGTAACAAGGTCGAGATGGAGCGCTTGGTCGAAGAATTGTCGCAGCGTTTGCGCTTTGTCAGTATTCGTGGCTTGGGGGAGCGGGTGATATACCGCGAGCTGTTTCTGTCTGGTTTGACGCTGCTGGATCTGAACAAGGATGGTGTTGCGCTGGAAATGAGTATGTCGCATGTTGCCGCAAAACAGGAACTGCGCGCACTTCTGGATGCGATTGGCAGGGCCCATATGGCTGTTGCCGGGTGATGGATGGGGGCAGTTCATGGTGCTTTTTGTTCCAGTGATCCTGTCGTGCCTGTTTCTGCTGATAGCGTGTGGGTGGATGATCAGGAGTCCGGCTCGGCCCTGTGGTTCCAGATCCGTCAGGATTGCATGTCTCGTATCCTCTCTCTTGATATGTGTTTTGCTGGCAGCCAGTGGACGGCTTGTAGTAGCTCTGGCTGGTTTGCTGCTTGTGGCCCCTTGGATTTTCTCGTTTTTGCGATCTTTGTTGGTGGAGCTGGATCCTGATTGCGTTCCAAAGCAGGAAAGCTCTTCGTCAGGCTCAAGCCCCATGGACCGTGCAGAGGCTTTGCGGGTTCTGGATTTACCTGCCAATCCTAGTAGGGAATCTGTTCAGTCTTCTTATCTAAGGTTGATTCGAAAGCTCCATCCAGATCAGGGCGGGAGTACCTATTTGGCCGCACGCCTGAATGAGGCCCGTCAGGTTCTGCTGAAGGGGGAAAATGGCAGGTATTCCAGATGCCGGGGATGAATTATACCCCAAGATCAGTTGCCATGTTTCTGCCGTCATGGCAGAAGATGGTCCCGTGTCGGGGCTTTCTGTGAGCCATTGGCGTATTTGTGTGTTGTACCCCGGATTTCCTGCGCAGGGCATGGGAGTATAATAGTCCAGATGAGGTTCTGATGACCCGTCGTGTACGTAAAGCTGTTTTTCCCGTTGCTGGCTTGGGGACCCGCTTCCTGCCTGCGACCAAGCTGGTGGCCAAGGAAATGCTGCCCGTCGTTGACAAGCCCCTGATACAGTATGCTGTAGAAGAGGCTTGGAAAGCCGGTATTGAGTACTGCCTGTTCGTGACAGGTCGTGGAAAGGCTGTTCTGGTTGATCACTTCGATCACGCTCCCGAGCTGGAAGCTCTGCTGCGCGAGAGAGGCAAGAATGAGCATCTGGATGAGCTGATGGGGGGTATGCCCCAGCCGGGTACCATTGTTTCCACACGGCAGCAGGAGCCACAGGGACTGGGCCATGCCGTATGGTGTGCCCGTTCGTTTGTCGGTGATGAGCCCTTTGCCGTTATTTTGCCCGATGATCTGGTCATGAGCGATCGCCCCTGTATCGGCCAGTTGATCGAAGCTTGGAACAGTGTGGGTGGGGGTAATGTTCTGGCTGTGGAAGATGTTCCGCGCGATCGGACAGACCGGTACGGTATTCTGGATATTGAAAGCGAGAGCGGCCGGTTGGCCCGTGCGCGTGGCATGGTGGAGAAGCCTGTGCCGGAGCAGGCACCGTCGACGCTGGCTGTTATTGGCCGGTATATCCTCGATCCCGTCGTCATGCGGACTCTGGAGCAAACACCCCGGGGCAGCGGGGGGGAGATCCAGTTGACAGATGCCATTGCGGCTACGGTGGGTCAGGTTCCCTTGCACGGCTACCGGTTCGAGGGAACCCGGTTTGATTGCGGTGACAAGGTTGGGTTTATAGAAGCCAATATTGCCTTTGGCTTGGCCCGCGAAGGGATGAAAGAGCGTTTGGGGAATGTGATCAAGGCTTATGCCCACGTCCTTTGACCAATGTTTATGCAGTGTTTTCTGTCCGGTTGGGTGATGGTGCCGGTTCTGGAACGTTTCTTTTGTTTTACCATCACATATGTTGCCAAGGACGTTTGCCATGCGTATTGCCATGATTGGCACCGGTTATGTGGGGTTGGTATCGGGCGCCTGTTTTTCCGAGTTTGGAACAGAGGTTATCTGTGTTGACAAGGACCAGTCCAAGATAGAGCGTCTTCGTCGTGGGGAAATTCCTATCTACGAGCCCGGGTTGGACGAGATGGTGGGGCGCAATGTCCGCGCCGGTCGTCTGTCTTTCTCCACGGATCTGGTTGAGTCGGTCAAGGGTGTGGATGCGGTCTTTATTGCGGTTGGAACGCCGACCCGTCGTGGCGGTGGCCATGCGGACCTGTCTTATGTATATGCCGCTGCGCGTGAAATTGCGGGGGCTATCAGCGGCTATACCGTGGTTGTGACGAAGTCGACGGTTCCGGTGGGTACCGGGCGGGAAGTGGCGCGTATCATTCGCGAAGCATGCCCTGATGCAGACTTTGATGTTGTTTCCAATCCCGAATTCCTGCGTGAAGGATCGGCGATTGAGGACTTCATGCGTCCTGACCGGGTAGTCATTGGTGTTGAAAGTGACCGCGCCCGTGATGTCATGCGTCAGTTATATCGCCCCTTGCATCTGATCGAGACACCCATCCTGTTTACGGGGCTTGAATCCAGTGAGCTGACCAAGTATGCAGCCAATACGTTTCTGGCGATGAAGATTACCTTTATCAACGAAATCGCGGATCTCTGTGAAAAGGTTGGTGCCAATGTCCATGATGTGGCCCGCGGCATCGGGCTTGATGGGCGTATTGGCAAGAAGTTCCTGCATCCTGGTCCCGGGTATGGGGGATCGTGCTTCCCCAAGGATACCATGGCCTTGGTTCAGACAGCCCGGGACACTGGTGCGCCACTGCGTATTATCGAGACCGTCGTTGATGTGAATGCCCGGCGCAAAAGGCAGATGGCCGACCGCATCATTGCGTTTGTTGGTGGGTCTGTTCAGGGCAAGACGCTTGCCGTTCTTGGTTTGACCTTCAAGCCCAATACCGATGACATGCGCGATGCTCCTGCCCTTGATATTGTTCCGGCCCTGATGGAAGCTGGTGCTGCAATTCGTGCTTATGACCCGGAAGGCATGCGCGAGGCCGGCCAGCTTATTCCTGGTATGGTGTGTTGTGACGATGCCTACGCTGCTATGCAGGGGGCGGATGCCGTCGTTATTCTGACGGAATGGAACCAGTTCAGGAATCTCAGTATCCCGAAAATGCGTGAGTTGCTGAAGGAACCTGCCATGATTGATCTGCGTAACGTTTATAATCCGCATGACATGCGTGCGGCTGGTTTCCGTTACCAGAGTGTTGGCCGTCCACAGGTGGATAGGCCGTAGTGGTACCCGTTGCGGCTGTTGGGGGGATCATGGCTCCGGTCATCCGGACAGTATGTACAACGCCTTTCCCTGATCAGAAGCCTGGTACGTCCGGGCTTCGGGAGCCTGTGCGGGTTTTCCGGCAGCTGCATTATCTGGAAAACTTTGTGCAGTGCGTTTTTGACTGTCTGGAGGGGCCGGCCGGAGGGACGCTTGTTGTTGGGGGTGATGGTCGTTGGCACAACCGCCATGCCGTTCAGACGATTCTGAAGATGGCAGTTGCAGCCGGGTTTGGCTGTGTCCTGGTTGGTCAGGGTGGGTTGCTGTCGACTCCGGCCGTGTCCTGTGTCATCCGTTCTTCCGGTGCCTTGGGTGGGCTAATTCTTTCGGCCAGCCATAACCCCGGCGGGCCCGATGGTGATTTTGGGATCAAGTACAACATCGCCTCGGGTGCCCCGGCGCCGGAGATTTTGACCGATGCTGTTTTTCAGGCAACAAAAACGATTCGTCAGTATCGTATTGCTGATATACCGGACCTTGATCTTGAAAAATGTAATACGGTTCGAATCGGTGGTACGACAATCCGGGTTATTGATCCCGTATCGGATTATGCCCGCTTGATGGAAACCCTGTTTGACTTTGATGCGATTCGCTCTCTGTTCGCAGCCGGGTTTCGTATGTGTTTTGATGCCATGCACGCCGTGACAGGTCCTTATGCCGTTGAAATATTCGAGAATCGTCTGGGGGCGGCAAAGGGTAGTGTAATGAATGGAATCCCCCGTGAAGATTTTGGCGGGGGGCATCCTGATCCCAATCTTGTATATGCCCGTGACCTTGTAGAGCGCATGTCTGCGCCAGATGCACCTGATTTCGGGGCAGCGTCTGATGGCGATGGCGACCGCAACATGATTATGGGGCCTAGGTTCTTCGTCACTCCTTCCGACAGTCTGGCTGTGTTGCTTGAGCATGCGACCGTGTGTCCGGGATATGCGGGTGGAATCGTCGGGGTGGCACGCTCTATGCCAACGTCAACCGCAGTTGACCGGGTAGCGCAGGTGTTGGGAATTCCCTGCTTCGAGACTCCAACGGGCTGGAAATTTTTTGGCTCTCTTCTTGATGCCGGAAAGGTCAGCCTGTGCGGGGAGGAAAGCTTTGGTACGGGGTCTTGGCATGTGCGGGAAAAGGATGGTTTATGGGCTGTCCTGATGTGGCTGAATATCTTGGCTCGTCATGGTCAGGGGGTTAGATCCTTGGTGCAGGAGCACTGGAAACGATTCGGGCGCACATTCTATGCACGCCATGATTACGAGGACATCGATTCTGCATGCGCCGATTCTCTTTTGCATGATGTGCGCACGACTCTGCCCGATTTACCCGGTCGTACCGTGGGAGATATGACGGTGCAGGCGGCCGATGATTTTTCCTATACAGACCCTGTGGATGGAACGGTTTTTTCCAGACAGGGGATTCGAATCATTTTTTCCGGGGGGGCTCGCGCTGCCCTTCGTTTATCCGGGACCGGGACTGGAGGCTCCACGCTGCGTGTTTATCTGGAGCGTTTTGAACCTGACCCTGTATATCACAGTCAAGAAACGGGCATCACGTTGATGCCTCTGATGCATGCCGTGGAGATTTTGACTGGGATCCACGCGCGTACAGGGCGTGGCAAACCGTCCCTCGTGACCTGAGTTTTGGAGTCGGATTCAGGGGGTCATGGCGACTTCAACAGGCCCCGGGCTGACAACAGCACAGCGGAACGCCTTCTTTTTCAGGGCATTGCAGGCATTGCGGGCGTGGCGTTCCGTATCAAAGCCGATAAGCCTGGCTCGGTATAGCGGATTCTTTGATCCTGCAGACGAGGCTGGAACAACCAAGGGAATGCCACCGCTCCCCCTTTTCAGGGCAGAGGCCGCTCTCTTGGCTTCCTTGTCAGCGCTTTCCATACCCTTGAAAGCACCGACCTGTATGCCCCAAGTTTCCCCCGCTGCACGTTGGCTTGCTATGTCTTTCCGCTTGTTCTGGCGATTCTCGCCAGCTTGCCCTTTTTTATAGGATGCCGGGACAGTTTGGCTCTGTGCAGATACCCTGTATTCGTCGGCATGCTTGCCATCAGCCTGAGCTCTTTGGTACGCGTGCGGCGCCATGACTCCGGCTGAAAGAAAGCTTTTGTCCAGCAGGTCCATCATATGGCGATCCCGCGCCATAGCGGTTCGGCCGCCAATTACAACGCCGACCAAAGATATGTGCCCACGACGTGCAGAGGTTGCAACATTAAAACCCGATGCATTGATATAGCCTGTTTTCAGACCATCGGCGCCATCATAATTCTTCAGGACCCGGTTGTGGGTTTCCAGCGTGGCTCCAGCATAGTCAAAGCTCTGCACCGAGAAATATTTATAGTAGGACGGAAAGTCACGCTTTAGCGCGACAGAGAGCTTCATCAGATCCCGTGCCGTAGAAAACTGTCCTCTATGAGGCAGGCCAGAAGCATTGCGGAACACAGTTCCGGTCATGCCCAGTGCTTTTGCTTTTTTGGTCATCATGGCGGCGAATCCGCTTTCTGTGCGGCCCAGGTGTTCCGCGACCACAACAGCAACATCGTTGGCTGACTTGACCACAAGCGCTTTTATGGCGGATTCCACGGCAATGCTTTGCCCGACTCTCAGGCCCAGCTTGCTGGGAGGTTGGCGCACTGCCCGCTGGGATGCTTTCATGCTGTCGCTGAGTCTGATCTTCTTTTTCTCAATGGATTCAAAAAGAAGATACAAGGACATCATCTTGGTGAGAGATGCGGGGTAAATACGGGCATCCGCGTTGGTTTCATGGATGACTCTGCCCGTATCGGCATCAACAACGATTGATGCATACGTCCGTGCAGACGCATTTCCGGAATGCCCCGATACCATGACCAAAAGGACCAAGGCAGGCGCCATTACCCGTACAAGCCGTTTCATGTCCAGGAAGGTGCGGGCTGCGTACACTGGATATCCCCATGTTGTTCAGGATGTTCGGGCCGGAATGACAAGACAGTTCCACCCGTACAATAAGAAAAAGCAGAGGCAGTGTCCACACAGGTGGGGGGAAGATTTGTCTGCTGCCGATATTCTGTGTGGACAAGCATGGGGGAGGGGTTGTTGACCCGGTTGTGAAAATAACCTGATAACGAGGGCGCCTGCTGCGTTTTGGCACCGTAGTGGCCCGGGAGTCTTTGTCTGTGTTGCTGATCTCTGGTGGAAGGTCTGCCAGGGGCGTGCAGTCGGAAAAGCAGATGACGTTCCGGGGGTGTTCCATGTCAGCCCTGCTTGGGACAAGTGACATGGCCGTTCTCAGTTTTTGTCATCGGCTATTCCCGTGAGGAGCAAAAGTATCATGACCACCAGCAAACCGTCTTCCCCCGCCTCTCGAAAGGCGTCATCGCGCAAGGGGGCGCGCAAGGCTTCTCCTCGCCCGTCCTCTATGCCCATTCCCAAGGCTCCCCTTGCTTTTGCTCCTTCCGTTGGAGCAGCCTCCGGCCTGAAGCCAACGCCGCCCCTTGGTCGGCCGTTTTCGCCTTTGGTGCGTCCTGTGGGCTCCTTGTCTTCATCTTTGACACGCCCGACCACGCCGCTGTCCCGTCCTGTCGGGACGCCGGCCAAGTCTTCGGCTTCAGGTAGCGCTTCGTCTTCTTCTACGTCGACTGCGGCCAAGCCTGTGAAGAAAAAGGCCGCTCCCAAGAAAAAGACGACAGCCAAGAAGGCGACGTCCTCTGCCAAGTCTGTGACGAAGTCTGCGACCAAGAAGGCGACTACGGCCAAGAAAGCAGCCACTTCAACAACGGCTAAAAAAGCTGCAACCAAGAAAACCGCTGCCAAGAAGGCCACGGCGAAGAAGGCGACGACGGCCCGCAAGGCTGTAGCCAAGAAGGCCACGGCGAAGAAGGCGACGACAGCCCGCAAGGCTGTAGCCAAGAAGGCCACGGCGAAGAAGGCGACGACAGCCCGCAAGGCTGTAGCCAAGAAGGCCACGG
>NZ_JAAVTF010000011.1:0-88411 GCF_012102665.1 Haematospirillum sp. 15-248
TGGATCGGTCGGATAGCGTTTCAGCTTCCGCTCGATATGCGCTACGCGAGCGCGGGTTTCTCGGGTCCACATTCCGAGCTTGAATCACGACATCCCGCGTCGCTCCAAGCATTTTCAAACGGTTTCTTAGAGAGTCTTGGCGATCAGCTTTGTTATAGGGTCCGATGCCGTGGATTTTGCGCGAGCCAGAGCTTTTGTGGAAATTTAAAGTCAGGTCAAGTGATCGGTGCACCTGGGCGGCTTGGCCGTGATCTGCATCTGAATGAAACGGTTCGCCATATTGGTGTGGTAAACCGGGCTGTCAATTAGGGTTGTCAGCTACAAAGCGATCTTGATCGATGATGGATCGGGCAGGGATGTGATCTTCCGCATTATGGACACCACAAGGGATCGGTACAATTATTTATTAATATACTACTGGTCCAATAATTCAAATATCTTGACGGATTTGTTGGGGGTATCTCTTCTGATACATACGGTTATTTTTTTGTCTTTATTGCTTCTTTTCTAGGCGAATTGGATTTGGCGTACGTCTATAAATGCTTGATCAGGTGGACATGTTTAGACTGGGGCGTGTTGGTTTTGCCTGTACTGCGGGTATACCAAGTTTATGCCATGATAGCATGGTGACCCACGGCTTTGTCAGGACCGCAAAGTCTTTGTGGTCAGCGCAAACTGGTTGTATCCGGAGTCTGCTCTATCCGTGTTGCACCGCATTCCCGGCACACGCACGAAGACAATGCCCACGCTATGGCGATGTTAATCAAATATTGTGTTTTCTTTGAAATGGAGCGGGCGAAGGGATTCGAACCCTCGACCCCAACCTTGGCAAGGTTGTGCTCTACCCCTGAGCTACGCCCGCTCGGCGGACAGGATGTTTTCCTGTCGGGTGGAGGCGCTATATAGCGGGTTCACTGTTGCTTGTGCAAGAACTTTTTGGGCTGATAATCATTTTTTCTTCCCGGAATCAGGCAACAGGTATGGTTGTGCCCTTGTCAGGCGGATGACTTCGGTCCATCTATACGATTGGTTCACGTTGACAGCAGGATATTATCAGCCATGGCGATTATTTTTGACGGACAGGACCAGCGTCATACTGCGGGCCCGTCCACACACGGGGAAGCGGATTCCTTGGTCAAGGATACCGATGCTGCCCGTTTCGTCGCCGATGTTATTGATGCTTCGTTCCATGCCCCGGTTCTTGTTGACTTCTGGGCTCCGTGGTGTGAGCCGTGCAAGACGCTGGGGCCGTTGCTGGAGAAGCTTGTTTATCAGGCAAAGGGTGCCGTGCGCATGGTCAAGGTCAATATTGACCAGAACCGTGCGTTGGCTGCGCAGTTCCGGATCCAGTCTGTTCCTGCGGTTTATGCTTTTCGTGATGGCCATCCTGTGGATGGTTTTGTCGGGGCTTTACCCGAGAGCCAAATCAAGGCTTTTATCAAGCGTCTTTCCGGAGCCGATAACCCGTTGGAGATGGCTCTGGAGGAGGCAAAAGTGTTGGTTGAAGCCGGGGATATTGAGTCTTCATTGGCCCTTTATCAGCAAATTTTGACACAGGATCCATCCTGTGCTGCCGCTGCGGCTGGTATTGTGACCGGTTGCCTGGCACTGGGGAATGTTGTGGAAGCGCGCGCCTTTCTTGAACAGGTTCCGGATTCAATGCGGTCATCTTCGGATATGCGTGCTGCGCAGACACGTTTGGAGTTGGCCGAGGAGGCCGGTCGCGGCGAGGGCGCGGTGCATGACCTGGAGTCCCGCGTTGCAGCAAGCCCTGGTGATCACCAGGCCCGCTATGATCTGGCTATGGCCTATGTTGCTGCGGACCGGAGACAGGACGCGGCAAATGCCCTGCTGGATATCATCCGCATGGACCGGACCTGGAATGATGAGCAGGCCCGGCACCAGCTCCTCAAGTTGTTCGAGGCATTTGGCCATGCTGACCCGGTGACTGTTCATGCCCGTAGGCAGTTGTCATCCCTTTTGTTTTCCTGATACCAAGTTCCTTGCAGGACGGAGTTTCCTTCATGACGGAAAAGATCCAGAGCCATCATACGGTTGACCCAAAGCTTCTGGAGATACTGGTCTGCCCCCTGTCCAGGGGGCCCTTGCGCTATGATGCCGAGGCCCAGGAGCTCATATCTGACAAGGCAGGACTGGCCTATCCCATACGGGATGGTATCCCCATCATGCTGGTTGACGAGGCCCGGTCGCTTGATGGAAAAGGTCCCTGACGGCCCTCATCGTTGCGGATAGCCCTGTCTACGAGGAAAGCCAGTCCGGTATGGACTCCAGGGCTGTCATGTCCTGAAAGCTTGGTCGCCGCCGGGTGATGGCAAAGCGATCTCCCTTGACCAGAACCTCCGGCACCAAGGGGCGGGTGTTGTACTGGCTTGCCATGACTGCGCCATAGGCCCCCGCAGACAGGAACGCAATCCTGTCGCCAGTCTGCAGGGGGGGGAGCATGACGTCGCGGGCAAAAATATCCGAGCTTTCACACACGGGGCCAACCACATCACAGGTTTGTCCTGCTGACCCTGCTTCCGGTTCGGCAAGCGGTATGATGGTGTGGCTTGCGTCGTACATGGCTGGTCGGATCAGGTCATTCATGCCGGCATCCAGGATGACAAAGGTGCGGGTCTGGCTTTTTTTGACATACACGACCCTGGATACCAGAATGCCGGCATTCCCGGCAATCAGCCGTCCGGGCTCCAGAAGAAGGGTGCACCCGGTTTCCGAGACGGTATCCCGCACCATGGAAGCATAATCGGCTGGCAGCGGGGGTGCTGTGTCGGCATCCTTGTAGGGGATTCCAAGTCCTCCCCCAAGATCCAGGCGGCTGACGTCCAGTCCTTCGGCACGAAGGGTCCGGGTCAGTGTAACAATCCGGGAAAACGCGGCGCGGAAGGGGGCAAGATCTGTGATTTGGCTGCCGATATGGACGGCCAGACCCTTGAAGTCAATACCGGAGAGAGAGGCCGCATGGTGACAGACCTGTGTTGCCATGGTCCATTCAATGCCGAATTTATTCTCACGGTTTCCGGTTGTGATCTTCTCGTGACCGCCAGCTCCGATATCAGGATTGACCCGTATGGCGACAGGGGCCCGTATACCAAGGTGCCGGGCGACCGCATCAAGAGCCCCAAGCTCTGGCAGGGATTCGACGTTGATCTGATAGACACCGGCCTTCAGCGCGAGTTCCAGCTCTGCTTCCGTTTTGCCAACCCCTGAGAACACGATCCGCTCTGCCAGTATTCCGGCCTGTAGGGCAAGCTGGAGTTCACCCCCGGACACGACATCGGCACCACAGCCTTGTTGTGCCAGTGTCCGCAGGACAGCCAGGCTGGAGTTGGCTTTGACCGCGAAGTGGATGCGGGCATCCAGGCCGTGGAAGGCTTTTGCAAAGACGCTGTAGTGTCGGACCAAGGTCTCTGTCGCGTAGATGTAGCACGGTGTTCCAACAGACTCGACAATCCGGCTGAGGGGGACGTCTTCGGCATACAGTGTGCCGTTACGGTAAAGAAAATGGTGCATGGCCCTGTGCCGATTTTTGTGTTGTCAGGGGATTACTCGCGCGGATAGCCGTGCTTGTAGGTCGATCCATCCGGATCCAGGGGGGCGCCCCGTTTGCCGCAGGCTGAAAGACTTGCCCCGGCTAGGCCAAGGACAGCAACGATCCAGCACAGGCGCAGAAGGGTATCGTAACGGCGTATCATCGATCAGTCCTCCGGCAGCAACATACAGGCCCTGTTCGCGGGCTCTGTCGACACGTCTGGATACTATTGTTTCAATCGCTATGCCAGAGAGAGCGTGCGGACTGTTGCGTGTTTCTCTTCTGGGGCTGTACGGTATTCCGGCAATTAGCAGAAGCGGGCAGGGTGAGGACAGACAGGATGAATGTATCGTGGCTTTGGCAAGCCCAATCGTATCGTAGCCTTGCGCATGGTATTGTGTTCATGCTGACCTTGCTTCCATTACAGGCCCTGGCCGAAGTGCAGGATGTGGGCGCCGTTCCCGGCTGTTCACCTTTTCCGTCACGCAAGGACGGCCTGGTGATGGGTACCTTGATGGAAATGGTACCGCCCTGCCAACCCCCGGGGTTCACATTTTATGGATCGGATGGCCGAGAGCATACGTTGGATGATTTCCGTGGGCAGCCGGTTCTGCTGAACCTCTGGGCTACGTGGTGTACGCCCTGTGTGCGTGAAATGCCCTCCCTTCTGCAGCTGGAGCGGACCAGAAGCCAGAGCGGCATACGGGTTATTGCCCTGAACCAGGATATCAACGGTGAACGCGCTGCCGCGCCATTCCTGGAGAAAAATGGATGGCTGGATCTTGGGTTATGGCTTGATCCAAAGAACCATGCTGCGAAAGCCTTGCGGGCACCTGGCCTTCCCGTCAGCTTCCTCTTTAACCATCGGGGGCTGATGGTAGCCCGGTTGGCAGGAGAGGCGGACTGGTCTTCCGCAGCCATGGCAGAAATTTTGAAGCGTTTGGTCGAAGTTCCCGCTGTCGGGGAGGATACGGCAAATGCTGGAGATGATCTCCCTATGCCTTCTCCCGAAGGCGGTTGACGGTGCGTGTTGTGGATTGTCCGGGTTCCAGTGTGGCCAGGAAAACCTCGCCGCCTGCACCCAGAACAACCTTTGACCCGACAACAGTTTCAATGGTGTAGTCCGCGCCCTTGACCAGCACATCGGGTAACAAGGCTTCAATGATTTTCAGGGGCGTGTCTTCGTCGAAAATGACGACGGCATCAACCAGTTCCAGGGTAGCCAGAACAGCAGCGCGGGCAGACTCAGCCTGTATGGGTCTGCCCTCTCCCTTCAGGCGTTTGACGGAGTCATCGCTGTTCATCCCGACGACCAATCGGTCGCAGCGGGTTCGGGCTTGGCGCAGAAGAGACAAGTGCCCCGGGTGCAGCAGGTCAAAGCAGCCATTGGTGAAGCCAACTTTCAGCCCGGCCTGCTTCCAGCCCCGGACCAGGTCCGCAATGCGGGGAAGGTCAAGAATCCGCGCTTCGGCATGCCCGATATCACGGTGATGCAGCGCATCAACAAGCTCCGCTGCCGTCACTGCAGCTGTACCGGATTTCCCGACAACAATGCCGGCGGCAACATTGGCAAGAGCCGCAGCATCAGGAAGCGACAAGCCACAGGCCAAGGCTGCGGCAACTGTTGCCACGACCGTGTCCCCGGCTCCGGAGACATCATAAACTTCACGCGTCTGTGCCGGCAGGTGCAGGACAGAGCCGTTGGCATCAACCAAGGTCATGCCATCCTCGCTGCGGGTAGCCAGAACGTGGGGAATGGAACAGTGTTCGGCGAGGAAACGGGCGGCTGCGACAATATCGTTGTCGGTCCTTGTCGGCATGCCGGTGGCATCGGCCAGTTCGCGGCGGTTCGGTGTGACCACAGCCGCCCCGTGATAGATCGTGTAATCGCGGCCTTTCGGATCAACAACAACAGGAATGCCAAGGGTTGCGGCTTTTTCCAGAATGGGCCTGATGACAGTCTCGGTAAGGACGCCCTTGCCGTAATCAGACAGGACGACGGACCCGCAGTTCGGCAAGGCCGCCAGGCATCTGTCAACAAGGATGTGGGCACAGGATTCCCCGACGGGGTGAACGGTTTCGCGATCCACGCGCAGGAGCTGCTGCCCGACGGCGCTATAGCGAATCTTGACTCCGGTTGTGCGACCGTCTTCGACATGGAGGGAGGAATCAACCCCGTGCAAGGCTGTGAGCTGAGAGGTGATGTTCCGTCCCGGTGCGTCATCGCCCAGGGCTGAAATAAAACAGGTCCTGGCTCCCAGGCCGGACAGATTGCGGACTACATTACCCGCTCCGCCCAGCATAACCGTTTCACCGGTCACGCGCAGGACAGGAATCGGTGCCTCGGGCGAGATGCGGTCAACGGCCCCGGCAATAAAGTGATCCAGCATGATGTCGCCGATGCACAGCACTGTCGCATTGGCCAGATCCGCCACCCGGGCGGCAAGACGGGCGTTTTGGGTACTCATGGTGCCGCACATTATATCATGGTACCGGTTTCGCCAAGTATCCCATGCGGTGACAGTGCATGCGGAAAAGATCATCCGTTGTACTGGAAACATGGTCGCCGGGCGGTTATGTATGGGACTGCCCGGATCACAGGAGAAGCCGGGTGCCATGCGGGGTCACCATACCGGACGACCCCGGAGAACCTTGTGGGAGACCCGATGCACCGGTTTGCCAACCCCAGTCGTTTCCTGCGCCTTGCCGATCGCATTGAGCCGTGGGCGGCGGCGGTCTGCATCCTGTCCTTTGCTGCCGGGCTTGCAGCGGCCCTGTTTCTGTCCCCGGCGGACTACCAACAGGGGCAGAGTGTGCGCATTATGTATGTGCATGTGCCTGCGGCCTGGATGGGGCTGTTTGCCTATACTGTCATGGCGGTTTCCAGTGCTGTGGCGCTGATCTGGAAACATCCGCTGGCCAATCTGACCGCACAGGCCTCGGCACCGGTCGGGGCCTGCTTTACGTTCCTGTGTCTTGTGACCGGGGCCTTGTGGGGAAAGCCCATGTGGGGAACATGGTGGGTCTGGGATGCCCGCCTGACCAGCATGCTGGTGCTTTTGTTCCTGTACGCAGGCTATATGGCCTTGCAGGGGGCCTTTGACAATCCGGAGCGAGCCTCGCGGGCTGCCGCGGTCCTGGCCCTTGTCGGGTTTGTCAATGTACCGGTTATAAAGTTCAGTGTTGACTGGTGGAGCACCCTTCACCAGCCCGCCAGTGTGACCCGTTTTGGCATGCCGGCCATTGATCCTTCGATGCTGGTTCCGCTTTTGCTGATGGCGCTTGCGTTCAAGGCATATTATGTCACGGTGCTTCTGGTCCGGATCAAGTCTGCCTTTGTCGAGGCCAGAATAAGAACCCTACGGCTGGGGATATATCGCGCATGACCGGAAGCTGAGATCATGGAGCATTTCATCAATATGGGAGGATACGGGGTTTACGTGTGGCCTGCGTATGCCCTGACAGCCTTTGTGCTGCTGTCCCTTCTGGTATCAAGCCTGTATGGGTTGCGTCGGCGTCGCCGGATGCTGGAGCATTTGCGGCAGGCGTATGCCGGTCCTGATGAAGAACAAGGCGGAAAGGATGTGGAAGCCGGGTTGACAGAGCCGGGGTCGGCATGACACGCAAGCAACAGCGTTTGTATGTGGTTGTGGCCGGCATGATGATGCTGGGCATTGCAACGGCGCTGGGCCTTGCAGCCCTGCGTGACAACTTGGTTTTCTTCTACAGTCCCATGGATCTGCAGACCCGGGATACATCTGCTATACCCCGTTTTCGTCTGGGTGGTTTGGTCAAGGAAGGCAGCTTGGTTCGTGATGGGCAGCAGGTGCGTTTCGTTGTGACTGACGGGGTTGCCGATGTCGCTGTACACTACAGGGGCATTCTGCCCGACCTGTTCCGCGAGGGACAGGGCGTTGTGACCGAGGGGCGACTTGATACCGGTGGAACCTTTGTTGCCAGTGAAGTTCTGGCCAAACACGACGAGACCTATATGCCGGCCGAGGTGGTGGAATCCCTGAAGAAGTCAGGACACTGGACCGGTCAGCAGGCGGGAGGCGACCCCGGACGTCCTTGACGGTTATGCCGGGGAGCGGAGGAAACAGCGGTGCCCGAAACATTCAGTTTTGCCGAAGCAGGTCACATGGCCTTGATCCTGGCTTTCTTTGTGGCCCTGGTTCAGTCGGTTGTACCCTTGCTTGGGGCCAGTCGCCGGGATCCCGTCATGGCGTTGGCAGCCCGACCGGGGGCTGTCCTTCTGTTCCTTCTGGTTGTCACGGCTTTTGGCTGCTTGTTGCAGGCCTTTGTGGTGTCGGATTTCTCCGTGGCTTTGGTTGCCCGCAACAGTCACTCTGACAAGCCCTTGCTGTACCGCATATCCGGAACTTGGGGAAATCACGAGGGATCGCTGCTGCTGTGGATCCTGATCCTGGCGGTGTTCAGTCTGGCGGTTGCCGTGTCAGGGCGGGGATTGCCACTGTTCTTCCGGGCCCGGGTTTTGGCCGTGCAGTCCATGATTTCATCGGGATTTCTCGCCTTTATCCTGTTTACGTCCAACCCGTTTGCCCGTCTTGATCCAGCCCCCCTGAACGGGCAGGGCTTGAATCCGCTGTTGCAGGACCCCGGACTGGCATTTCATCCGCCGATGCTTTACCTGGGCTACGTCGGTTTCTCGATGGCGTTTTCCTTTGCTGTGGCCGCTTTGATTGAGGGTCGGGTGGATGCAGCGTGGGCGCGCTGGGTGCGCCCGTGGACACTGGCGGCATGGGTTGCATTGACGCTGGGTATTGGTCTGGGGTCGTGGTGGGCTTATTACGAACTGGGCTGGGGTGGCTGGTGGTTCTGGGATCCGGTGGAGAATGCCAGCCTGATGCCGTGGTTGCTGGGTACAGCCTTGGTTCACTCTGCCCTGGTTGTGGAAAAGCGCGACACCCTGAAAAGCTGGACGATCCTGCTGTCCATTCTGACCTTCGGGTCCAGCCTGTTGGGGACTTTCCTGGTGCGTTCCGGTGTGCTGACCAGTGTGCACGCCTTTGCCTCCGACCCGCAGCGTGGTCTTTTTGTCCTTCTGCTTCTGGGAGGTGCCGTGGGCGGTGCCTTGGTCCTCTACACCCTGCGTGCCCCGGCACTGAAAGGGGGCGGCCTTTTTTCCCCTATCTCGCGGGAGTCCGGGTTGTTGCTCAACAACCTGCTCATGAGCACGATTATGGGGACCGTGTTGGTCGGTACCCTTTATCCCCTGTTGGCGGATGCGCTGGATCTGGGAAAGGTGTCGGTGGGGGCGCCGTTCTTCAATGCAACGGTTCTGCCCCTGATGGTTCCTGTTCTTCTGGCTATGGCGGTTGGTCCGTTGTTGTCATGGAAGCGGGCCGATCTGGGTGGGGTTCTGTCCCGTCTTCGTTTTGCTGCGGTGCTGGCCTTGGTTGCTGCCGGGGTAACCTGGCTGGCGGGAGGGGGAACAACGAACGATCTTCTGGCTGCCCTTGGGTTTGGACTGGCTCTATGGCTTGGGGTGGGTACGTTGACGGAGTGGGCCGAGCGCGTGCGCCTGTTCCGTGTTGCTCCGGCTGAAACTCTTCGCCGGATAGCGGGGTTGCCCGGATCGGCCTGGGGAATGACGCTGGCCCATCTTGGCATGGCCTTGCTGACCGCCGGGGTTACCGCATCGTCCGTTTACCGCAGCGAGGCCATACAGAATCAGGCGATCGGAGAGGCTGTTCATCTGGATGGCTGGTCGTTTACCCTGAACGGAGTTGATGCTGTCACCGGGCCCAATTACGAGTCCCTGGCTGGTTCTTTTATCATTCGTAAGGGTGATGCCGCTATTGCTGAGACCAAGCCGGAGAAACGTCATTATCGGTCCCCTCCGATGCCGACAACAGAGGCCGGTATCCACACCACCGGCCTGACCGACCTCTATACCGTTCTGGGTGAACCCGTTCCCGGCAGGCCCGGGGTTTTTGTGACCCGCATCTATGTCGAGCCTTTGGTGCCGTGCCTGTGGTACGGTGCCCTGTTGATGGGGCTGGGTGGCCTGATTTCCCTGATGGACCGCCGTCTGCGGATCGGGGCCCCGGCACGCGGGGCCAAGGGTGTGGCCGATGCAGGCCGTGCGGTGCGGGTTTAGGGACAGGACAACACGGATGGTGCGCAAGGTTATTATTTTTGCCCCGACACTGCTTTTCGTGGCCCTGGTTGGTTTGTTCGCCAGTCGCCTGAACAAAGACCCGTCGGCCTTGCCTTCGGCGCTGCTGGATACACCGGTTGCGCCATTTGCACTGGATGCCCTTCCCGGGCGTGACCGTCCTTTATCCTCCGCCATGTTGCAGGGGCAGGTATCCCTGTTGAATGTTTTTGGTTCATGGTGTGTTGCCTGCCGTGAGGAGCATGATTTCCTGATGTCTCTCAAGGCACAGGGAGATGTTCCGGTTCATGGCATCAACTGGCGGGAGCGGAACCCGGCAGACGGCATGCGGTGGCTGGAGAAGCATGGTGATCCCTATGATCGTGTCGGACAGGATCCGGACAGCCGGGCTGCCATTGCACTTGGCGTGACAGGGGCACCGGAAACATTTGTGATCGATGCCTCAGGCGTCATTCGTTACCGTTATGCCGGTGTTCTGACCTCCGAAGTCTGGGCATCTACCCTGAAGCCGCTGATCGAGCATCTGCGCCACGGTGAAGGCCCGGCGTCATGATCGGTTGTGCTGGATACAGGATCGCTGTTTTTCTTGTACTTCTGGCGGTGGGATTGCCGGGCTTTGCTTTGGCTGTTGAGCCGGATGAAATGCTTTCTGATCCGGCTCTGGAGCAAAGGGCGCGGGCGATCTCGCAAGGCTTGCGCTGTGTTGTCTGCCAGAATGAAAGCATTGATGAGTCCAACGCCGATATTGCCCGTGACTTGCGCATTCTGGTTCGTGACAGGCTGACCCGTGGAGACAGTGATGAGGCTGTCATGGAGTATGTCGTCAGCCGGTATGGTCGCTATGTCCTTCTGCGCCCGCCCTTTGATCTGACGACGTTGGTGCTGTGGGCAACGCCTTTTGTCCTTCTGATTCTGGCTTTTGTGGGGGGATGGTGGTTTCTGCGTCGGCAGGTTCGACCGGATGTCGCAGCGTCTTTGCCCTTGACGCCACAGGAGAAGAAGATCCTTGCGCGTCTGGTGGCTGAACAGGACAGCCGGGAATGATGGACGTGCTGACTGTATCCATGGTCGTGGTAACGGCAATCGCTGTGGCCCTTCCGCTCTTGCGCCGCGTGCAGGGTGGCAGCGCGGGTTCTGCCCGTCCTGATCTTGTGATTTATCGGGATCAGCTTGCAGAGGTTGAGTGGGATCAGGAGCGGGGCCTTCTGGACCCCGGACAAGCCGAAGCCGTGCGGCTGGAGGTGCAGCGCCGTATGCTGGCGGCTGTCAGTTATGCAGAGGCAGCCGAGCCGGTTGTACCCGGCGGTGCAGGGTTGCGACGTGTTATGGCTGTGCTTGTCATTGTCATGGTTTCTGTCAGCAGTCTGGTGGTTTATGGCCAGATCGGATCACCGGGGTTGCCTGATCGGCCCCATGACGCCCGTCTGGCAGAGCGGCTTGGACTGGGTGCCGCAGATATTGAGCGTCTGAGCAGACGGGCGGATCAGTTGCAGGCCCTGCTTTCATCCAGCCCGGATGACCCGGCTCTCTGGCGGGAGATGGCCCAGGTCCGCCAGGAGCTTGGGGCTTATGGTCAGGCGGTCTCTGCCTGGAGCCGAAGGTCACAGTTGGCCCCGATGCCCCCGGATGACTGGGCATCTTTTGGCGAGAGTCTGGTACAGGCAGAGGCGGGCTTTGTGGGGGAGCGAGCGCAGGCTGTTTTCACGCATGTTCTGGCTCTGGACAGGAAGGACCCACGGGCCCGCTGGTTTTTGGGGTTGTCTGCTGTACAATCCGGTGACCCAAAACGTGGGCTTGCCATCTGGCTGGATCTGGCACGGGACTCCCGGCCTGATGCCCCGTGGATGAAGATGCTGAACGAACGTGTCAAGACTGTCGCCATGAAGGCCGGTCTTGATCCGGACTCTGTTACGCCCCGCCATCCGTCAGACTTTCATGATGCTTCGGCTATGCCATCCTTTACCGAGGAAGAAAGGACGATGGTGACCGGTATGGTCAACCGGTTGAGGCAAAGGCTGGCTGATACCCCGGATGATGCACAGGGGTGGCAGAAACTTGGGCGATCACTGACGGTTATGGGGGATGCACCCGGCGCGGCCGAGGCCTATGGAAGGGCGGCAGATCTTCTTCCCGATGATCCGGTGGCCCAGCTTGATTATGCCACGGCGTTGGTGACGCTGCGTGAGCATACAAACAGCCGGGACCTGTCACCGCGATTCCATGCCATTGCAGCATGGTTTGCCCGGCATGATCCGGACAGTCCGGGGGGGCTGTTTGTGCAAGGTATTTCTGCGGAGGCACAGGGGAAACCGGCAGAAGCCCGCTCTTTCCTGGAACGTCTTCTGGCCTTGACCCCGCCGGGATCGGCGGCAGAGTCGACCTTGCGTGTCTGGATTGACCGTTTGGCCCAACCGCCCGGCTAAAAGCGCCGGGCTTTGTCTGTTCTGTCGCGCGGCGTTTGATGGCACTGTTCTTCAGGGTCAGGTAGAATGCTCTCTCCGGAGGGATTTGGCGTCGGGTTTATCAGACAATGGTTCAGCTGCGCGATCCAACACATTCCGAGCGGGAACTGCTGGATACAGTAGAACGTGGCGGTCGTACCCCGGCCGGGCGTACGGCCGTGCACTTGCATTTGTCGCAGCTGCTGCCCTCGAACCGTACACCCTCGCACCTGCGGATGGCGGCCAGCCTGTTCATGCCCCTGCAATCCCTGAATGTTGTGCGGGTCTTTTCCCTGTCCTGCGGTGATATCATGGTCGTCGGCAAGGATATGCCGGAGGACGAGGTTGAAAGGGTTATCAACCGTATACGTGCATTATTTCACGATGACCCCTTGTCCTGGTATGACGAGGACGAAGGTATCCCCGATCCCTTTGTGACCTGGTATGCCTTTGAGGTTGATCTTCAGGTTCTTCTGCCGGTGGTCCGCACCATTCTTGCCGAGGCCGAGAAGCGCCGTCAGGCCATGGGTATGCTGCCACCGGAACCGGAACCCATTGGTCCTGGCGATCTGGGCGGGATGATCAGTGGCCTGGACAGTCTGAACATCCGCCGCAACATTCATCGCCAGCCCTGTATCCATATTACGGAGAAGCAGGCCGAGATTCTCTTTGAGGAGTTCTACGTTTCTGTTTCATCGATCGGTCGTGTTATTGCCCCGCACCGGGATATTCTTTCCGAACGTTGGCTGTTCCAGGAATTCTCCCGGACGCTGGATACCCGGATGATTGCGGCCCTTGTCCGCAGCGAGGTTGCTGCCCTGCCGCGGACAATCAGCCTGAACCTGAATCTGGAAAGTCTGGACAGCAAGGAATACGACGTGCTGCGCCGTTCCATGGATCCCGACCGCCATATTGTGGTCGAGGTTCAGGTTATCGACGTGTTTACGAACCTTGACCGATGGCTCAATGCCA
Organism: Haematospirillum sp. 15-248; assembly: GCF_012102665.1. Taxonomy (NCBI): domain Bacteria; kingdom Pseudomonadati; phylum Pseudomonadota; class Alphaproteobacteria; order Rhodospirillales; family Novispirillaceae; genus Haematospirillum; species Haematospirillum sp. 15-248. Next base: position 13,106 of record NZ_JAAVTF010000011.1, read on the forward strand.
AGCCCATGTTGAGCGAGACAGGAGACTTTCTGGCCCTGGATGGCCTTACGCCATCGATGGGGGGGGTGATGGATCTGGAGCGTCTGGACCCTGATTTTGTGAAAGTCATCTGGAGTCCGGAAATGGCTGCGCCGGAGCATCCGACAGCGGTCAGTGATATCCGTTCCATTGTCAATGCCCTTGGTGGTGACCGTGTGATTCTGTCCCGTTGTGACAGTCAGGTTGCCGTAACATGGGGGATTGAGCACGGCATCAGAAATTTCCAGGGTCGTTTTATCGATGCCGTGCATGGTGCAATGACCATGCGCTCATGTCCGGCAGCAGCGCAGTGTACATTGAAGGAATGTGCAACGCGGCGATCTGCTGTTGATATGAAAATGCGGACGACCTGCCCGAATATTCCTGGTCTGGATGCGGTCCAGTTCTTTTCCGCCCCTTCAATCCGGTTACGGCGGGCAAGCCCGCTATCACCAACGGATGGTGGAGAGCCGTCCTCATGAGCGAAGTGCCAAAAACGCCCCAGTACCTGCCCGGATTTGCAGATGAGAGGCGCCTTTTATCTGATTTGAAGCGGTCGGCAAGTCATACAAAAGGCCGGCATGCCATGCAGGTGCATCTCGGTCGCCTGATGCCTGCGAGCCGGCCTGATCATACGCTGGACGGCGCGGAAACAACGTTCACGCCTCTGGTAACACGGGAAGGCGCCAAGTTTTACTGGTTGTCGGACTTTGATTTCATTGTGCTGTTCAATACCAGCAGCCTGGATACGGTGCGGGCAGCCTTGATCAAGATCCGCTTTCTGTTTGCTGCCGACCCTCTTCTGAAGGAGCCTGTTCAGACGGGGGAGCATGACCCGTTTGTCACTTGGTATGACCTGGACAAGAGCTTTGATGCCCTTCTGGATATGATCCGTCGACGTGTTGCATCGCATCCGGCAACAGATCCTGTCCCAAAGCGCCATCATCGGCATGGAGCGACAGGACAGGCTCCTGCAAGGGCGGGGGCTCCACTGACTCCTGAAACCCTGGAACGGGTCGAGAAGGCATTGACCGGGGCTGACCTGTCCAGCCATATTCGGCGTCAGGCCGTTTGTGCCGTGGTTGGAAAGGGTGCGCCGGATCCGGTCTTTACCGAGGTGTATGTGTCCATTGGTGACCTGCGCGAGGCCTTGCTTCCACACGTGGCCCTGTCGTCCAATCCCTGGCTGTTCCAGCGCTTGACGCAGACCCTGGATCGACGGGTCCTGGCAATGCTCAGCCGTCGTGATGACCGCACGCTGTCCCAAGGATTTTCAATCAACCTGAATGTTGGAACCATTCTGTCAGAAGACTTTCTGCGCTTTGATGAAAGCCTGTCGCCCGGTAATCACGGGACAGTGATTCTGGAGCTTCGTACCGAAGACATTTTCTCCAACCTGACGGGCTATTTCTTTGCGCGTGATTATGTCCGGCAGCGGGGTTATCGTATTTGTATTGATGGTTTGACCTGGAAGGTTTTGCCTTATATCGACATTGTCGGTCTGGGGGCAGATATGGTCAAGATGAGCTGGCAGAGCGATCTGCCAAAGATTCTGGATAGTCCTGAGGGAAAGATCGCGCGCGATCTTGTTCTACAGAATCTTGCCGGAAGGGCGATCCTGAACCGCTGTGATGATGAAGCAGCCATAACAGCCGGTCAAAAGATGGGGTTCACCCTGTTCCAGGGCCGTGTTCTGGATCGAACCATGAAGCCATACCTGTATTGAAGTGAGAGAGCTGGATGCCTGACACAGGATACACGGCGGCGATCGATGTTGTCGGTCTGTCAAAATCGTACCCTGTTCATGGGAAGGTTGTGCACGCTGTTGACGATGTTTCCTTTTGTGTCAGCCCGGGGAGCACAACGGGCCTGTTGGGAGGGAATGGAGCCGGTAAGACAACAACGATTGCCATGCTGCTTGGTATTCTTCTTCCGACTTCTGGTACCATACGGCTTCTGGGCTGCGATATGATTGCAGACCGCCATGCTGTTCTGCCCCGGGTTAATTTCTCAAGCCCGTACGTTGATCTGCCGGGGCGGTTGAATGCATACGAGAACTTTGTTGTATATGGGAAGTTGTACGGGGTCAGGGATATTCCGGATCATATTGATGCCTTGGCACGTCAACTGGATCTTCTACCTTTCTTGCGGCGCCCGGTCGGTCGCCTTTCGGCAGGCCAGAAAACACGTGTGGCCTTGGCAAAGGCCTTGCTCAATACGCCGGATGTTCTTCTTCTGGATGAGCCGACGGCCAGCCTGGATCCAGATACGGGAGATCGTATCCGCAGTGTTCTGGAAGATTACCGCAGGCAGACCGGGGCAACGTTGTTTCTGGCATCCCACAATATGGCCGAGGTTGAACGTTTGTGTGACAATGTGTTGATGATGCGCGACGGTCGCATTCAGGATCAGGGTCGTCCGGAAGATCTTCTGTCCCGTTATGGCCGCAGCACGCTGGAGGATGTTTTTCTGGATATTGCCCGCAGCCGGGTGTGTGAGGGGGGGAGGGTGTCATGATGGGCCTGCGTGCATCGGCCGTGCGGGTCGGGGCTGTGTGTCTGCGTCATCTCTATGTGATGCGGTCCAGTCCGGTGCGTGTTCTGGAGATGATCTACTGGCCAACCATGCAGATGGTTTTGTGGGGATTCTTCTCGAATTTCTTTCGCACCCAGTCTTCCCTGCTGGCGCAGGCTGCCAGCATCTTTATCGGTTCCATGCTGTTATGGGATTCCTTGTTTCGCAGTAATCTGGGGGTATCGGTTTCCTTCCTGGAGGAGATGTGGTCCCGTAACTTGGGGCATCTGTTTGTCAGCCCCCTGCGTCCTGCCGAATACTTGATGGCTTTGGTCATGATGAGTTTGTTGCGTACACTGACCGGTATTGTGCCGGCATGCCTGTTGGCCATTCCCTTTTATGAGTACAATATTTTCCAGATGGGTTTTCCCCTGATTGCCTTTTTCGCCAATGTGTTTGTGACCGGCTGGGCCTTGGGGTTTGTCATTTCTGCCCTGATCCTGCGGTTCGGGATGGGGGCAGAAAGCCTGGCCTGGGTGGTTGTGTTTGCTTTTGCCCCCTTTTCCGCCATTTATTACCCCGTCAGCTCTCTTCCCGAGTGGTTGCAGGCGTTCGCACTGTGTTTGCCACAGACCCATGTCTTCGAGGGTATGCGATCTGTTTTGTTCGAGGGTGTTTTTGACTATGGACATTTTCAGGCTGCCTGTGCACTGAATCTCGTCTTTCTTCTGGTCGCGGGCGCTGGATTCCTCTACAGCTTCAGGGTTGCGCGACAGAAAGGACTTTTGCTGGGAACCGGTGAATAGGCCTTGCCCTGTTGTAAGGCGCACCGTGTGGAGGATCAGGATGCAGACAATCGGGGTTGTTGGCGCGGGGGCATGGGGAACAGCGCTGGCGCAGGCTCTATGCCGTGCCGGGCGGCATGTCCGGTTGTGGATGCGTGACCCCGGGCTGGCTGCGACCATCACAAGAACAGGCTTTAACCCGGTTTATCTGCCCGACTTGCGTCTGGATCCAGAGATTGCGGTAACCACGGACCTGGCAGAGGCCATGGATACGGACGCCGTGCTTCTGGTGGTTCCCACCCAGCATTTGCGATCCATTTGTCGCTCTGCGGCCCCGTTGTGGAAAAGCGGCGTTCCGGCTGTCCTGTGCTCAAAGGGTATCGAGACAGGAACCGGGGCATTGACAAGCGATGTCGCCCGCGCAGAACTTCCTGTGCATACGCCTCTTGCTGTTCTGTCTGGTCCTGGTTTTGCCGATGGTGTTGCGCGTGGCTTGCCCAGTGCGGTTACGTTGGCCTGTTCTGACCCTGCTCTTGGCATGACGCTGGTGTCCGCTATCGGGAGCCGGACATTTCGCCCCTATTATTCGCCTGACCTTGTGGGGGTAGAGGTCGGGGGTGCAACCAAGAATGTCCTGGCCATTGCCTGCGGCATTCTGGAAGGCCAGGAGCTGGGTGAAAACGCACGGGCCGCGCTGTTGACACGCGGACTGGCAGAAATGAAGCGTCTTGGTATTGCCCTGGGTGGGCGGCCGGAAACCTTCATGGGCCTGTCGGGGATGGGAGATCTTATTCTGACCGCGACATCGATGCGTTCGCGCAATTTCTCGCTGGGGGTTGCCATGGGGCAAGGGCAGTCGCTGTCTTCTATCTTGGCAGCGCGACGTGCTGTCACGGAAGGCGTTGCGACAGCAGGTGCCATTACGGCACTGGCGCGCAAGTTGAGGGTGGAAATGCCCATCTGCGAGGCCGTTGATACCCTTCTGAACCATGGTGGAAGTCCTGCGGATCTTGTGGACGGGCTGTTGGCCCGCCCCTTCCGGAGCGAGCTCGATTCCCGTCCACGGGCCGGGCAGGTTATTCCATCAGAACAGGAACATTAGAGAGACCGATAGTATGCCATTTTTTGCTGTTCATTGCCTCGACAAGCCCGGTCATGGTGCGGTCCGTCTTGATAACCGCAGCCGGCATCTGGCATGGCTTGAGTCGCACCGGGACCGTATCGTGATGGCTGGCCCGATGTTGGCTGGCGATGGAGAGGGGCTGGTTGGTTCCCTTCTTGTCGTTGAGCACCCGGATCTGGATGCAGTCTATGCTTGGTGTGCAGAAGATCCTTATTCCCAGGCCGGCCTGTTTGAAAGTGTTGTCATTCGCCCGTACCGGATTGTCTTCGGCACGGCTGCGCCTTCGAATGGCCCTTGAAGGTAATGGGGTTCTGGCTTCTTAAATCAGAACCAGACTCATGGTCCTGGGATGATCAGGTCTGTGTCGGGACAGAACCCTGGACCGGCGTACGTAATCATCAGGCAGCGGGTTTTCTACGAGCCATGCAGGCTGGTGACATGGCCTTCTTCTATCACTCCCGTTCCCAACGCATGATTATGGGATTGGTTGAGGTCGTCCGCACAGCCTATCCGGATCCCACAGACCCGACGGGCCGCTTTGTCAGTGTTGATGTTGCTGCCCGTTGTGCATTGCGTGTGCCGGTCATGTTGTCGGGATTGCGGGATGATCCCTTCTTTGCCGGTATGTTGCTCCTGAGGCAGCCGCGTTTGTCTGTCATGCCGGTTGATCCGGATCACTGGGAAGCAATATGCAAAATGGGAGATGCAGATCTACAGTCCTGGCGATAATCCTGTACAGTCAAACCTGTTACCCTGATCTTGCCGTATTCCTCTTTTCTCCTGTAGACCAGTATTGTAACACATGATCGATTAACCGTTTCCAGCCATTGATCCCGGGGATTGTCGTGCCAACATTTTTGTCCTGTTGCCGCATTTCTTTCGTAATCCTTGTTTTTGCCTGCACCCTGACGGGTTCTGTCCTTCCGGGGGATCTTGCGCAATCCGGGGCAGCGACCCTGATTCCCGCAGTCTCAGACAAGCGTCCGGGACAAGACAGGCTCAAGCAGTTTTCGACTTTGCTCGATTCTGCCGAGGCCAAGTTGGCGTTTACAGAGTCTCGAGCCAAAGGAAGCCTCGATAACGACCGGCTCCGGGAGTTGCGACAGGAAATTCTGCGCGAAGTACAAGGCCTTGCCCCGATAGCGGAGGCTCTTCAGGTTGAAAAGAGCCGCATCACAGCCGAGCAAAATACGCTTGGTCCCGCACCGGAAGATAAAAGCACGGAAACAGCTCCCGTGGGGAAGTTGCGGGAAGCTCTTGGGAAACAAATGGTTCTGGCCGAGGCTGATATCAAGACGGTTCAATTCCTGAAGGTACGGGCACAGGTCCTGACCCAGAGGATTATCGCAATCCAGCGCGATCGTTTGGCCGACCAGCTGTTCAGCCGCAATGCGGATCCCTTTGCGCCCGAAACGTGGGGTGTTGCGCTGAGGGATCTGACCAGTCAGGGGTCAAGAACGGCGGAAGTTATTGATTTTGTCCGTAATGTTGATTGGTCTTCCGAAGCCACACAGCTGGTTGTGAAGAAGTTGATCGGGACTGTTCTGCTGGGCTTTGTTCTGGTCTGGCCTTTCCGGATCTGGTTGAATCGGCGCCTTCTTCCCGTCTGGGATCCATCTGTCCGACTTGGTTTTTCGGAGCGGCTGTGGATTTCGGTCAAGCGCGGCCTGATACGCATGGTGCCCTTGGCCGTTCTTGTCGGTATTGCCAATGCTGTTATTCAGGGGGCGGGCATTCTGGGCGATATTGGCGCCAATGCCTTAGCGCTGATATCCACAATATTGGTATCATTGGTTGCTGTTATCAGCCTTGTCCGTGCTGTTTTGTCACCGGGAAAGCCAAACTGGCGTGCCGTGCCGATCAATGATGCGGCTGCGGCCCGGAGCTGTCAGATTGTAACTGTTCTGCTGGTTATTTCTTCTTTTGATCACTTTCTTGCGTTCGGAGAGCAAGTCTGGAACCTGACAGTTGAAGTCGTTAGCCTGCGCATGTTTGTTACAACGCTGGCAACCATGTTGCCTATTTTTGCGCTGACAGGCGCCAGGCTGTGGCATCAGGCCCCTGACGGGCAGCTGGACTACGGGAAAGCTGCAAAAACCCGCTGGGTGCGTTGGCCCGTTTCCGCGGTTGCTGCCGGGGCATCCATTGCGGCCGTGGCTGGGTATACAGAGCTTGGCCATTCACTGGCAACGTCCCTGTTGCGGTCTTCTGTGGTTGTTCTGGTCTCGGTTGCCGCGTTTGCCGTGCTGCGCGAGCTTTTGACCTTGGTCTTGTCGCGTGTGGGGGGACCTGTCCGGGAAGACAGAAAGCAGGCTGAAAACAGTGACAGCGGCGCCATGATGCGTTTCTGGCTCAGTGTTGTGGCTGCTCTTGTGGTTGGAGTGCCGGCTTTTCTGGCTTTCCTTCTGTTATGGGGCGTCAGCCGTGACACCATAGACAGTGGGCTCAGCCTGCTCATTGATGGCTTTGCTATCGGGTCTGTGCACATTTCGTTAATCAATGTTGTGACAGCCATTCTGATCTTCACGGGTCTTCTGTTTGTAACCAAGGTCATCAAGGCCATTCTGGAAAAGCGCGTTCTGCCGATGACTCGGCTGGACACGGGCCTGCAGAATTCCTTCGCGACCTCTGTTGGCTATATCGGCTTTGTGACAGCCCTTCTGGCTGCCGCGTCGACTCTTGGTATTGGTCTTTCAAACCTTGCCATTGTTGCCGGTGCCTTGTCGGTTGGTATCGGTTTTGGCTTGCAAACGATTGTGAACAACTTTGTTTCGGGCCTTATTCTGTTGTTTGAACGACCGATCAAGGTCGGGGACTGGATTGTAACCGGAGATACAGAGGGCTATGTCCGCCGGATTCGTGTCCGTGCAACGGAAATAGAAACATTCAACCGTTCAACGGTTATCATCCCGAATTCAGCCCTGATTACGGCACCGGTTACCAACTGGTTTCTGAATGACAGGGTTGGGCGGTGCATTGTTGAAATTGGGGTCGGGTATGACTCTGATCCTGAGAAAGTGCGCTCCATTCTTCTTGATTGCGCCCGATCCCACCCCCGCGTTTCGCGTTGGCCTGAGCCATCTGCCCTTTTGGTTGCTTTTGGAGATAGCGCCCTGAATTTCTCCTTGCGGTTCTATCTTCAGGATATAGAGCTTATCAACCCGGTCGGGAGCGAAGTTCGTGTGGCCATACTCAAGCGTTTCAGGAAAGAGGGTATTTCCATTCCATTCCCGCAGCGCGATGTGCATGTTATTCACAAACAAAGTGGTATGCAGGCAGCGGAATGGTGAAATTTTTACAAATATATGACGCTGCACAAGCGAGATGAATGACAATAAAGAGACCTTTGCTTAGACTATACCCTACAACAGTCCAAGCTATGGATATTAGCCCGATTCGGATGTGCACAGTCCGGGTTGCGTGTATCCTCGAAGGTTCACTGCTCCGCAAGGCAGCCCCCAGGAGACGTCCACGATGGAACATGACGTATTTCCGGTCCCGGAGTCCTTTGCCAGAAATGCCCTGATTGACAACACCCGTTATCTTGCCATGTACGACCGTTCTGTGAAGGATCCTGACGGATTCTGGGCCGAGCATGGCAAGCGCATCACCTGGATGCGACCTTACAGCCGGGTGCGGGATGTCTCGTGGGATCCTTCCAACCTGCATATCCGTTGGTTTGATGACGGTACGCTCAACGTTTCGGCGAATTGCCTTGATCGCCACCTGGAAACCAAAGGCAGCAAGACGGCTATTATCTGGGAAGGCGATAATCCGTCCGAGAGCGAGCATATTACTTACCGTGATTTGTACGAACGGGTGTGCCGCTTTGCAAATGCCATGAAAACCCTGGGGGTCAAGAAGGGCGACCGGGTTTGTATCTACCTTCCCATGATTCCGGAAGCAGCCGTCGCCATGTTGGCCTGTGCCCGTATAGGCGCCGTTCATTCCATCGTCTTTGGCGGTTTCTCCCCCGACAGTCTTGCCAACCGGATTCAGGACAGTGAGTGCGTTCTTCTCATCACGGCTGATGAAGGGCTTCGGGGTGGGCGTAAAGTTCCCTTGAAAAGCAATGCCGACCGGGCGCTGGAGCACTGTCCTTCTATCCGCAATGTTGTCGTTGTGCGCCGTACGGGTGGGGATGTGAGCATCAAGACTGGCCGGGACGTCTGGTACCATGATCTTGTTGCGTCGGCTTCGACAACCTGCCCTCCGGAAGAGGTGGAAGCGGAGCACCCGCTGTTTATTCTGTACACCTCTGGCTCAACGGGTAAGCCCAAGGGTGTGTTGCACACATCCGGGGGGTATCTGGTTTATGCCTCCATGACCCATGAATACGTCTTTGACTGTCGCGACAATGATATTTACTGGTGCACCGCTGACGTTGGCTGGGTAACGGGTCACTCCTATATCGTCTATGGTCCCTTGGCCAACGGGGCGACCACCCTGATGTTTGAGGGCGTGCCGAATTACCCCGCGGTATCCCGTTTCTGGGATGTTGTGGACAAGCACAAGGTCAGTATTTTCTATACGGCCCCAACAGCCATCCGCGCCCTGATGCGTGATGGTGAGGAGCCTGTCAAGCGTACCAGCCGTAAAAGTCTGCGTTTGCTGGGTTCGGTCGGTGAGCCAATCAACCCCGAGGCCTGGATGTGGTACTACAAGGTTGTCGGGGAAGGGCGATGCCCGATCGTGGATACTTGGTGGCAGACAGAAACCGGGGGCATCCTGATTACGCCGCTTCCGGGGGCAACGGCCTTGAAGCCTGGTTCAGCCACGCGTCCTTTCTTTGGTGTTCGTCCGGTTCTGGTTGATGCCGAAGGCAAGGAGCTTGCGGGCGCAACAGAAGGCAACCTGTGTATTGCGGAATCCTGGCCCGGACAGATGCGCACTGTTTATGGGGACCATGAGCGGTTTATCCAGACCTACTTCACGACCTACAAGGGCTATTACTTTACTGGTGACGGATGCCGTCGTGATGCTGATGGTTATTACTGGATTACCGGTCGTGTTGATGACGTGATCAACGTATCCGGTCACCGGATGGGTACGGCCGAGGTGGAATCAGCCTTGGTTGCCCATGCCAAGGTGGCGGAGGCGGCTGTGGTTGGCTATCCACACGATATCAAGGGACAGGGAATTTATGCCTATGTCACCTTGGTTGGAGGAGAGGAGCCAACAGAAGCCCTTCGCAAGGAGCTGATCGCCTGGGTTCGTGACGAGATCGGCCCGATTGCCAGCCCGGATGTGATCCAGTGGGCACCGGGCCTTCCCAAAACCCGGTCCGGCAAGATCATGCGGCGGATTTTGCGCAAGATTGCCGAGCACGATTTCAGCTCCCTTGGTGATACATCCACCCTAGCGGATCCATCGGTTGTTGATGACCTGATCGAAAACCGCGACGGATAACTGACGCAGTACAGGAAGAAAAGGGGCCGGGTTGTATCACCCGGCTCCTCTTGCTTTTCAGCCAAACAGAAGCCCAAGATCGCGGAATACAGAGAGCTGGTGCCGGACGTAACCCTCCACCGTCTGTGTCACGGTCAGGCCATCGGCTGGCGTGACGTTGATTTCCTGCTTTTCCACACGTTCCAGCATGTGTTTGCAAATGCTTTCGATATCCTGCGTTCCGTCAAGATATTGTATCAGAATGCGGTCAACCTCTGACAGGGTGACCAGGCCATGGTAGCCATTGATCACGCGGTTGCTGAACGTGGCCCGATAGCGGGATACCTTCGACGTGATGGGCTTGTCACTGATTGTGGTGGTCTGCTTGCCTGGCTCGGTGTGCAGGGAAATAGATCCGCCGAGGACCAAGGCGCACAGATTGTTCAGAAATGCCCGGCGAATGGCGGCATGGTCTGTGGACCTTAGCTGACCGGCAACTTTCTGTATCAGGTCCGGCAGGGAAACAGGTTTCCCCCGTTCTGCGTACAGAACCTGGAATATGGCAATATCAAGCGCGCTGTGGGCGGTTGCTGTCTGTGGCCCGACGAATGTCATGGATGAGCCAGTCTCTTTCCCTTCTGTTTCCTGCGGGGCAAGGTGACTGACAAAGGAGTACCCTGAAAGCTTTTCAGGATTGATGGTGCGATCCAGGGCAATAGTGTCGTGACACAGGAGGGTGGAGCGGAAACGACGATTGGTCACAAAGTCCATGTACTGCTCAAGCCGGACAATGTCCTCAATCTCGCCCAGTACCTTGGACGCGTTGGGTGCCAGATTGCCGACGTACATGCTGGGCAGCATGGCATCGCCCAAGTAGGCCAGGCCGTTGTCTTTTGCCTGCCCTGCAAACTGGTGGAAGTAGTACTGGTGGTTCTCGGCCTCCAGGTGCTCGTGCAGGATATAGCTCTTTGAATGTCCCTCCAGAAGGGTCATCTCTTCCTTCAGGATCTCCAGGTATCCCTTGCGGCCGGGGTTGGTGTTGTCCGCCGCAAACTTGAGGATGGAAAGGGCCTGTGATGCTTTCTCTACCGGGTCGCTGAAGTTGTCGGCATGATAGCGCATCATGTCACGAACGCTGCGTACCTGGTTCCAGCCGGGGAGGGTATTGTAGCTGACGTACGCAATCCCGTTGGCGGTCAGATTGTGTTTCATGACCTTGAAGATATGGTCCCGCACCGCTTCAGGAACCCACGACAGCACGCCGTGGCAGATGATGTAGTCAAAGGTCCCCCACGTCTCATCGATGTCTGTAATCGATGCACAGTTCAGGCGGATATTGTCCAGGCCCAGAGCTTGGATGTGGCGACGTCCTTCTTCGATCTGTACGGAAGACAGATCCACGCCGACGACAGTGGCGTGTGGATAGTCGGCCGCAATGGGAATGATATTCCACCCGCTTGCGCAGCCCAGTTCCAGGACTCGAGCCGTGGCAATATCGGGAGCCTGCATGCCGAACAGCCGCCCAAGGGTCATCAGATGCGCAGGGTGCGTTTGCGCGAATGGATAGCTGTCGTATGGCACAACATCATAAGATGTCTGCTCGCTATTTTCCGAGAGAAAGCCCATAGTTACCTTGTTCCAGGTTGCACGTGAATAGCCGTGAGAATACAGCGGGAGAAGGGGCAGTGTTAAGCCCTTAACGCGATGAAATAGCGATGTAAATCACCCCAAAGTACAACCTTTCCGGACAGTATCGGCTGCGCCCTGGTCTTGAACGTCCATTCTGCAAGAGAAGAGCCGGTATGCTGATAGTATTTTATTCCGTGTGTGGCGTGTTTCTCGTTCGTGACTGTTTGCGCTGTATGCCTTGAGCCAAACAGGTGCCTGTGTCACATTTCCAAGTGCCAAAACGCAGTTACGCTACAGCAAGTGGGCCGTGAGAATACCGGATTTTCCGGTCTCTTACGGCCCACTTCTGCATCTGGGTCAGGTTCCTTGAATGTCCGTTCTCAGGCCTGCGATTCAGGAATCTTGCGTGTTGCACTGCGATCGACGACAGGGGCTTGTTCGGCGTTTCTTTGGCTGGTCGCAGTATGCGGGGAAGATGTCTCAGGCATTGATGGCTTTTCCCGTATTTTTTCTACGGTCCGGGTGGCGAAATAGGCCAGTACAATAGCCATCACAAGCTGCACCAGCCAATCTGGCATCATGGCATAGCTCTGCATGGCCTCGGCAAAAGTGCGTGGGTTAATCGCAGGCCATACCATCATGGCAATAGTTCCCAAGGTTATCAGGGGGCGTGGCAGGCGATTCAGGCTGTCAATGCAATAGTCCCAGTTCGATTTTCTGTCATGAATGTCTGCAACATTCTGAGGAAGAAGCGATGAGGGGACTGACTTTACTGTACGTGCCAACTGTCCGATGAGTCCTGATATGGTCAATAAAGGACTGATCTGTGCCATCAGGCTGTCTCCGTCTCTAGGCGATCAAGGCGTGCCATCCAGCCACGTTCAAATCGTTTTTGGCTTGGATTTGTGGCAATCAGATGTTCAAGAAATGTCCGGCGCCGTTCGATCAGGGCCGAGGCTAGGCGATCTCCCATCTCTGAAGCGGCCTTCTCAGCAGCAGCGCGCGTTGCCGGCCCTAGAATCCCGTCGGCAGGTAGAGGGCCGTATCCATTCTGGTTCAGAACGTCCTGCAGCCAGGTAATGGAACGATGTAGTCCTGAATTGATACCGGCATCCACCAACGCGGGCCGAATCAAAGCAGGCATGGCGTCAAAGCCTGGATCTTCGACATAACGTTTCTGGTAAATGGCGCGGGCTCCATCCTCCGACAGGTTCTTCACATCTTCGATAGTGGCCTGTCGGTTGTAATAATCAGAGAGGGTGGCCTGTGTAATGCCATGATTGGTGCAATAGCAATCCCACCGATGACCTTGGGCCGGGTTTGCCTTACCGTAGTGTGCACGATCCGCAGGATTATCGGTAAATCCCCCCTCTTCCTTGAGTATGGTATCGAGAATGGAACGCAGGGATATTGCCATAGCTCTGAACCTCATGATTTTTTGTTCTTGTTGCAGGCAAAATCTCTCATCACTAGAGTACGTTGTTATTGGCAGTTATGACATCCAAATGTTGTCCATGAGGTTACTGAGCATGGTGAGATTTTCTATGGTACGCTGTCTTGATGGCATCATCCGGACCACCAGTGCGATGGCCCGGATGATGCGTGCAGAAGAAATAACCGGCAACAGTGATGCTCATTACAGCATGTCTGAAGAGTATACCGTCAGTGTTCCCGCCAAGGCCGGGAGCTTTATGGATGCGTCTTCATGGGGCGGAAGATAGGGAATGCCACCTTCAGACATTGGCATCTGGTCATTGGCGCTGCTGTTTGCCATCGGGCCAAGCCCAAGTGTACGTGCGCTGGAAATGGCATCGCCAAGAATTTCGGCACCGCTGTGCCTGACCTCGATAACAAAATCCTCCTCTTCGTTGCCATTGGTATCCCCCTTCAGGAATCCCTTGCTTGAAGCAGCACCATAGCCAAAAGCCTCATACCAGACAGCATGGGCCTGAGGGCCTGTCTGGCTGAAGACAAGTTCCTGATGTCCTGCTTCTCCTTCGTTTCCGTCAATGGCAGATAAATCTATTCTGTCCCCGCCCCATGAGTCGAAGTCGACAATCAGTACAGGGTCCCATGGCGGCGATGTATACGTTCCCGCAACGACAAAAACATCAGGATAAAAATTGATCCTACCGGATGGGCTATAGTCTACAGCGGGTGCATCACCAACCATAACTGTACCTTGGGCATCTGCAATCAGGATATCGCGCCCGGGGCCGCCGGAAAGAAGGCTTTTGTTGCCTGTTGCCTCAAGTACATCGTCCCCTTCCCCTCCGAACAGACTGACACCGCAACGGGGTGAGGATATCAGGTCATTTCCTGATCCACCCACGATAACGCCGGTTGCAGCGAAGATGCCTTGCTTGAAGACACCGTCCACACTGACCGCAAGCTTGCCCGTATCCAGTGGCATGATCGTCATGGAAGACGTCTCATGGGAATAGTCGGCAACACCGAACTTCCCTATGGCAGAGAGCATATTTTCATCCAGCATAATGAGAATCTCCACAAAAAGAACAGGAGCCTCGCAACGCTGGAAAGACTAGACTTTATTGTATGTGTTTCAATTATAATGCGTGGAATGTCCACCGCTGGACATACTGTATGTGTACGAAATTAATAAGCCAGTGAAACAAACCGGGATAGTTCCGGAGGCGAGAAGGAATCCCCCCGGTTTGTTAGGCTATTGTTGATGAGGGAAAGCGGATTCCTAAAAATCCAGGTCGGCATAGTGACGGGCAGGGGGAACCCCGGGTACAACATCAGCAAGGAGCGTTCGGAAACAGGGACGGCTTTTGATCCGTGCATACCAGTTACGGGCAAAGGGGTGTTCATCCCATGGAACGTCGCCGGTATAGTCAACAAGGGACAGGTGTGCCGCTGCGGTCAGGTCGGCTAAGGTCATGTTGTCCCCTGCCAGCCATTTGCGCCGTTCAGTCAGCCAGGTAATATAAGCCAGATGCATGTGAATATTGGTGCGACCAGCCCTGATATTGCGGGAGTCCGGAGATCCCCTTCCCAGCAGGCGACGCATCAGCTTCTCTGATACCAGGGGGATGGTGACTTCCAGCCGGAATTTATGATCAAACCATGCCGTCAGCCGCCTTGCCTCGGCCCGGTGGAAGATGTTGCCAGGCAAAAGAGGCGTATCGGGACAGATCTCCTCAAGATACTCACAGATGGTCTGCCCGTCGGATATGACGACTCCGTTCGGTTCCAGCAGGACCGGAACCTCTCCAGCTGGGTTAAGGGCAAGGAACGCTTCATCACGTTCCCAGTCAGCCTGCACTTGCTCCTGCGCATCAATACGTTTCTCGTGCAGGGCAAGGCGCACCTTGCGTGCTGAGGGAGAGATCCAGTGATGAAAAAGGGTTCTTGTACCCAACCGTGTTCCCGGAACCATATTTACCAACCGTGTCAGAGTGGGCCTGCCGACCCTTTGCCTTTATCATATACCTTTGGACACATGGCTACAGGTACTGATTTACGCAAAACGCATCGCTGTCTTTCTGTCCAGACAGCGATGAGCGATGTATCCGGGCATACGTTTGTTCCCATTCTATGATTGGCTGGTCATGATCCGTTCAGGCTTATGGTATCAGGATGAAAGCATGGGCACGTCACATCACGACAGAAATGGTCTGTTGACGCCGAAACTGGTCACGGTCCTGCGCGATGGATACACCCTTTCCATGCTGCGGGCCGATATCATGGCTGGAATGACCGTTGCCATTGTTGCCTTGCCATTATCCATGGCACTGGCCATTGCATCCGGAACGACGCCGGATCGTGGGTTGGCAACGGCGATTGTTGCCGGTTTCCTGATTTCGGCCTTCTCTGGTTCGCGTTTCCAGATCGGCGGGCCGACAGGTGCCTTTGTTGTCATTGTCTTTCAGGTGATCCATGATCATGGTTATGACGGGCTGGTGCTTTCAACACTGATGGCGGGGTTTATCCTGATCGCATTTGCCCTGGCGCGTTTTGGTACCTATATCAAGTATATTCCCTATCCTGTGGTCACCGGTTTTACATCAGGCATTGCCTTGATTATCCTGACCAGCCAGGTTCCCGAGTTGCTTGGCTTGGGATTGAAGAACCCACCCCCTGACTTTATCGGCAAATGGGCTGCCATCCTGGAGCAGATCCGTCATACCAAACCGGGAGCGCTGACTATTGGCGGTATGACCCTTGTTGTTATCCTGGTGGTACGGCATGTGGCTCCGCGGGCGCCTGTTTTCCTGATCGGCATCAGTATCGGGGCTTTGGTAACGGCGCTGGGCGGAATGAACGTTGAAACAATCGGCAGCCGGTTCGGGGATATCCCGCGGACTCTTCCGGTTCCGGCATGGCCCGATATCAGTGTGCAGCGATTGGTGACACTGGCTCCCTCTGCCTTCACGATTGCCCTTCTGGCCGGTATCGAGTCTCTTTTGTCTGCGGTCGTTGCCGATGGCATGACCGGGCGGAAGCACCGTTCAAACTGCGAGCTTCTGGGGCAGGGGATTGCTAACATCGGGTCGGCCTTGTTCGGCGGCATGCCGGCAACAGGTGCCATTGCGCGCACGGCAACCAATGTACGGGCCGGTGGTCTGTCTCCGGTCTCCGGTATGGTGCACGCGGCGGTTCTGCTTGTCCTGATGATGGTTGCAGCGCCGCTGGCCCGGTACTTGCCGATGCCGTCACTGGCGGCTGTTCTGGTCATGGTTGCCTGGGGCATGAGCGAGATTGACCGCTTCCGCCGTCTGTTGAAGGCCCCTCCGGGCGATATTCTGGTCCTGCTGCTGACATTTGTGTTAACCGTTCTGGTCGACCTGACCTTGGCTATACAGGTTGGTGTTGTTCTGGCGGCCTTGCTTTTTGTGCACCGTATTACCCAGGTCATGGAGGAAGAGCAGGGCTTGCACCTGGTTGATGAAGACACGGATGATTTTGCGCGGGTGCGCAGCGTCTACAGTCCTGAGAGCGGTGGATCACGCCGTACCGTGATATACCGCATCAACGGGCCGTTCTTCTTTGGGATCGCCGGAAAACTGGCGGATATCCTGGAGAATATTGGCCAAGTTCCGGATACCTTGATCCTGGATATGGAAGCTGTCCCCGTTATTGATGCAACGGCGGCCCATGCCCTGGATGGTTTTATCGACCACTGTCTGCGCAAAGGCATAGTGGTTCGTCTGGCCGGCGTTCGTTCCTACCCGTTGCGTATTCTGAAGGATCTGGGGGTAGACAGGAAAGTAGAAGCCATCCTTTCCCGGTCTGAACGCGGAGATGACGGGCCATAATGTCTCGTCGGCTCCAGCCTGGATTGTCGGGTAAACTTCACTTTCCGGCTTGCTCCGGCCTGTAGTATGGTGCCCCGCTCTGGAGCGGGAACAATGGACGATCTATGACAGTGGGGCAAACCCGGGGCGAAGGTGTTTCCTTTATTGTGCCCGTGTATAACAAGAAGGACTGGCTGCCAGCCGTGCTGGCTGCCTTGGCCGCTCAGCGTGGCTCTTTTGCGCGCGAATATATTTTTGTCGATGATGGCTCTACCGATGGCTCCATGGAGATTGTGGAAGCTGTTACAGCTTCGTGGCCTGCGGTGAAGCTGCTCCGTCAGGCCAACACCGGTTCGGCTGCGGCCACAAATCGCGGTATTGCCTTGGCAAGTATGCCCTTTATCAAATTCTGTGACGCGGATGACCTGTTGGCACACGATGCGACGCGTGTCCTGCTGGATGCCTTGCGTGATACGTCGGCTTGCTTGGTATGGGGAGAACGGATCCTTTATCACCCGGGGCAGGCGGTGGACTTGGGGCTGACTTTGGTCCCTGATTGCGTGACTGTTGTGAATGACCCGTTGCCGTTGGCTTTGCGTAATTCCCTTTTCAATCCGACCCAGTTCCTGGTGCGTACGGATGCTGTTCGCCGTTCTGGTGGTTGTGATGAGCGCGTTGTCCATTCACAGGAATATTCCCTGACCTTGCGTTTGGCCCGTCTGGCACCATTTCTGCACCTTGATGTTCCTGTGGCCTGGATACCTGTGGATGTGCCCGGCCGTCTGTCAGGGCGGACCGGTGATCCCGGACGTCAGCTGCAGAGGGTAACCCGTGCTGTTGCTTTCTTCTTGCGTGATAATCCGGATGTTCCTGTTTCCTTGGTTCGGGAGGCGTGCCGCCGGGCCGCTGGTCGGGCTTGGAAATACCAGAAGCGCCACCGGGATCAAAAGATCCTGCTCTCTCCATGGTTCTGGAATTTGGTGTGCGCCTTTATGCCCGGCCTTAAGGGACCCGATTTTATTGAATATTGTGCCCGGGCTTTTGATACCGGACCGGGAGAATGAGCTGATGTGTGGGTTTGCTGGTTTACTGCATCCGGGTGGGCATGATCTTGATGTTCGTGCTGCTGCCATGGCCTCGGCCCTAGTGCACAGGGGACCGGATGATCATGGCGTGTTTACGGATGTGGATGCCGGGTATGCTGTAGCTTTCCGCCGTTTGTCGATCCGGGATCTGTCTGTCAATGGACACCAGCCCATGACATCCCATGATGGTCGATGGGTTCTTGCTTTCAACGGTGAGATCTATTTTCTGGACGAGGCCCGTGCGGCTGTTGAGGCAGCCGGTGGCGGTCCATGGGCTGGGCATTCTGATACTGAAGTCCTGCTCCAATCCATAGCTCTGTGGGGTGTACGGGGCGCCCTTGAGCGTCTGGAGGGTATGTTTGCGGTTGCCGTCTGGGATCGCCAACGGAGAGAGCTGACACTTGCCCGCGACAGGATGGGGGAGAAACCCCTGTTCTGGGGCCGGCTTGGTTCTGCAGTTCTGTTCGGTTCAGAACTTCCGGCCCTGCGTCGGTGGCCGGGTTGGGTTGGTGGTGTTGATCGTGTAGCTCTGGCGGGGTATCTGCGACAGGGGTGGATTGCCGCACCACGGACTATTCATCCCGGTATTTTCAAGGTTCGCCCCGGTTATATGGTTACGATGGCGGCTGACGGGACCGTGCGTGGTGATGAGGCGTACTGGACTGCTGCGGCCGAGTTGGACAAGGCGTCCTCCAGTCCTTTCGTCGGGGGTGTTGTTGATGCTGCCGACGAACTTGAGCGTTTGCTGCTGCGCTCTGTAGGGGCAAGGTTGCATGCCGATGTGCCTGTCGGTGCTTTCCTGTCCGGTGGTATCGACAGCTCAACGGTTGTGGCCATGATGCAGGCAACCGGTGTAGCCGGGGTGTCCAGTTTTGCCATAGGGTTCGAAGACCCGCGTTATGACGAGAGTCCTTTTGCCGAGGGAGTCGCGCGTTCACTTGGTGTTTCTCACCATACCTTGCGTATGACTGAGGCGGATGCCCGGGCCTTGGTCCCTCGTATGGCGACAGTATCCGGTGAGCCTTTTGCCGATCCTTCCCTGTTGCCGACGCTTCTTCTGTGCCAAGGAGCCCGCTCGCACGTGACTGTTGCCTTGGCTGGCGATGGTGGTGACGAGTTGTTTGGCGGGTACACCCGGTTCTCTGATGTCGCACGTCAGTGGGAGCGCCGTTTACCTTCTTCCCTGTCTTGCATTGCAGGCCATATTGCCCGTGCTTTGCCGGTTGGCTTTCTGGATCGAAGATTGTGTGCGCTTGGGCGTGCATTGGGATCCCATCGTGACAGCCGTCCGGTTGCCCGCCTGCGCCGAACCCTTGAGCTTTGGGCTGCCCGTTCTCCGGCGCGTTTGATGGAGCTGTACCACAGTCCGTGGCGTGATGATCTTCCTTTTGCCGTAACGGCTGATGACCTTCTTCCCGGCCTGCCTGTCCCTGATCTGGAAGACCCGGCCCTGGTCGCCATGGTGGTGGAAGCTTTGACCTATTTGCCAGATGACCTTTTGGTCAAGGTAGACCGGGCCAGTATGGCAGCCAGTCTGGAGGTGCGGTTGCCGTTTCTTGATCTGGCTGTTATGCGCCATGCTTGGAGTTTGCCCACGTCCTTCAAGATGGAAGGGGGCGTGACGAAGAAGGTTCTGCGCTCTGTCTTGCATCGTCATGTGCCGTCGGCACAGGTGGAGCGCCCGAAAATGGGTTTCGAGCCACCTGTCGGGGCTTGGATGCGTGGACCGTTGCGGGACTGGGTGGATGGCTTGCTCGATCCGCATCTGGTACGGCAGCAGGGTATTCTGGATGCGGGTGTTGTGTCTGGCCTGTGGCAGGCTTTTCGCGATGGCCGGAGCCGGCAGGTATTGCCGGTATGGCATTTGGTAATGTTTCAAGCCTGGATGCAGGATGAGGGGGCCTCCACGCTCGGGTAGCGGACTTCAAAGAAGTACAGCCCGCATGCAGGCGCAGTTGGCCCTGCGCTGCTGCGTGACCGTGCCTCCAGGGCCTTGCGGACATCCCTGTCGGTCCATTTCCCGGTTCCGACCAGGGACAGGGTTCCAACCATGTTGCGGACCTGATGGTGCAGGAAGGAACGGGCCCGCACGAAAATCTCGATCAGGGATCCTTCGGGGACGGGAGTGTGGGTCACAGTCAGAAGATCCAGGGTTTTCACCGGGCTGCGGGACTGACATTCGGTTGCCCGGAAGCTTGTGAAGTCATGGTTCCCGACCAGAACCTGCCCCGCCTCGTGCATAGCTTCTGCATTCAGGGGGCGGGCGACCCACCATACCTTGCCATGTTCCAGGACCGGGTGGGCGCGACGGCAGAGGATCCGGTAAACATAGGACCGTTCCAGCGCCGAAAAGCGTGCGTGGAAGTCATCATCCACCCTTTCGGCTTGCCTGACGGCAACAGGCAGGGGGCGCAGGTGGGCATTGATTGCATCGCGCACTTTTTCAGCAGGATCAGCGCGCCCCAGATCAATATGAGCAATCTGTCCGAGTGCGTGGACACCGGAATCAGTCCGTCCTGCCGCATGGGCAACGGGCAGGACGCCACAGTATCGCTGTGCAGCCTCCTCTATGGCCTGTTGTACAGACAGGCCATTGGTCTGCCGCTGCCAACCAACGAAGGCAGAGCCATCATATTCCAGTGTCAGCTTGTAACGGGGCATGGCTGGGCAAGGCTTTCAGGGCATGAACAGTCAGGATACAGGCTGGCCGTTGAGGAGAGTACCGGGAGGGATGGGGAACCCCCTGTAGAAGGCTTCGGCATCCATGGGATCTTTGCCTGCCCGTTGCAGGGATAAAAGGCGGACCGCACCATGGGAACAGGCAACCGTAAAGCCGTTGTCCAGAATGGCCCCGGGTTGGCCTTGTCCTTCAACGGGTTCGGCTGCCAGAACCTTGATCCGGGTTCCCGCATGCTCAAACCATGCCCCCGGGAAAGGGGACAGTCCGTTGATGTGGCGCGCAACCTTGGAAGAGGGGTGGTCCCAGACAATCCGTGCTTCTGCCTTGTTGATTTTCTCGGCGTAGGTTATGCCGTTTTCAGGCTGCGGCACAGCCTTCAACGTACCCCGTTCCAGTCCGTCCAGAGCTTCCAGAATCAGCGCTGCCCCTGTTTCTGCAAGGGTATCGTGCAACAGGCTGGTGGTGGTTGTATCGGTGATCGGTACGGTTTTTCTCAGCAGCATGGGGCCGGTATCCAGCCCGGCTTCCATCTGCATGATTGTGATCCCGGTTTCCGTATCTCCCGCCATAATGGCCCGGTGCACAGGCGCAGCACCACGCCAGCGCGGCAGCAGCGAACCATGGATGTTGATACAGCCAAGGGCAGGGACATCCAGAATGGCTTGTGGCAGGATGAGGCCATAGGCTGCAACAACGGCAACATCAGGTTTCAGGGCCGCAAGAGTTTCTGCTTCTTCTGGCCCACGCAGGGACACGGGGCAATGCACGTCAAGGCCCAATGATTCCCCGGCACTTTGAACCGAGGAAGGCCGCAGGGCCTGCCCCCGTCCGGCGGGGCGCGGTGGTTGGCAGTAGACTTTGGCAATGGTATGGCGGCTTGCCAGTGCCCGTAGTGCCGGCACGGCAAAGTCCGGCGTTCCCATGAAAACGACCCGCATCAGTCCTTGTCCTTCCGCGTGGCGGGGACATACTCGGCCTCCAGGGTTCCGTTCTTTTTGCTTTTGGTCAGCTTGCGCAGGATCATGTTGCGCTTCAGGGACGATATGTGATCGACAAACAAGGTCCCTTCAAGGTGATCAATCTCGTGCTGGACAACAACAGCCAGAAGGCCATCGGCTTCAAGCTCCCGCACTTCATTCTGGTGATCCAGGTAGCGGACCCGGACCCGGGCCGGG
Organism: Haematospirillum sp. 15-248; assembly: GCF_012102665.1. Taxonomy (NCBI): domain Bacteria; kingdom Pseudomonadati; phylum Pseudomonadota; class Alphaproteobacteria; order Rhodospirillales; family Novispirillaceae; genus Haematospirillum; species Haematospirillum sp. 15-248. The sequence continues at coordinate 34,764 of NZ_JAAVTF010000011.1, forward strand.
CGATCAACCAGTTCGTAGTGATCTGGAAGGGACAGGCAGCCCTCTTCATAAGGCGCTGTTTCCTCAGATGCCCAGATGATTTCCGGATTGGCCATACGCAGGGGAGCTGGCGGCTCTCCCCTGTCGGCGGCATCAATGACAATAATACGCTTGAGGACCCCGACCTGTGGTGCAGCCAGACCAACGCCCGGGGCAGCGTACATGGTTTCAAGCATGTCATCCATCAGGCGGACAATATCCCGGTCCACCTTTTCAACCGGGACCGCGCGTGCTTTCAGGCGCGGATCAGGGGCGACAACGATGGGCAACAGCGCCATGGGTGGGTTTCCTCGGAACGTACGGGACCAACATTGTATGTGGAAATAAGCTGCCTTGACGGGGAAATCAAGTTGCAGCGGCAGAAGGATGCGGGGCATCTTTGTTCTGTCCGGTATATCCCGACCGGCATGCCCTATTTCCGTGCAGGCTTTTAAGGCATGCCAAAGCCGACCGGACTTGATCCGGCCGGCTTTTCAGGGCCATTGAAGCCACAAAGCTGTATACTCGCTCCTGGTCTCAGATATTCAGGTCAAGGCGTGCCTTGCCACTGGAACTTGAAGTGTTGCGTTGCGGCTGCACCTGCCCGCCACCAATCTGAACCACCGCCTGTGCCAAGGCAAAGGCAGCAACTCCCAAGGCTTGGTCCGCTTGCCGGACGCGTGTTTCATAAACACGACGCGTGTCCTGCTCCGGCGGTACAGCGTTGCTCAGCGACTCCAGAACGGCTTGCCCCTGCTTGATACCAGCGCTGGCATCCTTCAGGACCTTGGCTACAACAGCGCCAAGCTCGGCCTCTGTTTTGGGAGGAGGTGATTGTGGAGCCGGAGTCCCGCTGTCCTGTATGGGCAGGCCATAGGGGAAATAATCCTCGGTGGCACCGGTTGTGATATCGGCAGGCGTTGGCTCCGGAACAATTTCCAGCCTTCGGCTTTGTTTACCCAAGGCTTCGTTCAGGGCGCTTGCTGCCCGCGCCGCTGCCTTGTCTGCTTCGGAGACGACGGGAGTAGCTGCGGTAGAACCTGATACCGGAACCAGGCGCGGGTCTTCGGCTGGCACGGTGGCTTCAAGGTCAACAGACACACCCGAGCCGGCTGCAGCCGAGGCGAGCAAGTCGGCAGCCTTGCGTATGGCATTGCCTGCCTCGGCTATACGCGCAAGCGCAGCCTCTGCTTTACGGGGGCTGTTCTCGGCCAGAGTCTTGGGCGTATCTCGTGCCACATCCCCAATGTCATCGCGTGCCAGACTGACCTGGACCCGTGCGCGCTGGATATCATCGGCCCGGGCCAGAAGACTCTGAACCCGCAGCGCAACTTCTTCCGGAGTCTGGCGGTTTGATCCGGCGTTGCTGTCAGCCCCGTTTCCACTGAAACGATCAGCACTGGCCGTCTGTATGTTTTCTGTCGTCTGAACCCGCTGAGCCTCAACATCTTCCCTGCGGACGGGAGGCTGCGGGAATGGCGCGCCCGCTGTGCGCAGACGTTCGACAGGACTAGTCATGGCCTTCTGCCTCCGTTGTCCTGAACTCCGCCCCGACCTCTATCTCCCTTACGAGAGACGCTCCGGGACAGGGAAGCCCGTTTCTTGGAATTCCCACAGGCACACTATACAGAATAAAATCTGCCTTTTCCAGATGCTGTCGAGTTTTCTAAAATAAACAGTCCGTATGCCATGATTCATTATAACCTGATCATATGAATAATTGTTTGATGTACTGTTATTCATGGGGGATAGAGTGTTTATAATAATCTGTCATTCTTTGATTATTGTTGTCGATCCAGACAAAATTCGCCTTTTCAGTGATGACTTTTATCCATGCCTTCCCGGGGTGTCCACTTTCTGTTGGTCACAAGGGATTCAACCCATGGGAGTATATGTCGCGCGATTGCCTCTGTTCCCTTTTCTGTCGGGTGCATGCCGTCTGCTTGAAGAAGATTGGGGTTTCCAGCTACCCCGTCCAGAAAGAAAGGAACCAAGGGAACGCTGTGCATTACCGCCAGCTCTGGAAATATTGCGTTGAACTCTGTTGCATACTCTTTGCCCATGTTGGGGGGGGCCAGCATGCCAAGCAGGAGAACCGCGATGTTATCCCTGTGTAGCCGGTGAAGAATCGTGTTCAGATTGACGCGTGTGTCCTTTGGGTTGATCCCTCGCAAGGCATCGTTGGCCCCAAGGCCCACCATGACAATATCGGGGCTTTCCTTCAGCATCCAGTCAAGGCGGGCCAGTCCCCCGGCAGAAGTATCTCCCGACACACCGGCATTGATCATGGTGACGGGCATCCCCTTTTCTTCCAGAAGACGTGCCAGCTGATCGGGGACCGATTGCCCCGGCGCCAGGTTGTAACCGGCCATCAGGCTGTCTCCCAGTGCCATCAGTCTGGGTCGCGACGAACTTGGTCCTGTGTCTGCCGCGTGGACAGCACGCCCTGTCCCGTTGACAGGAGACAGTATTGCCGCATATGCGAAAAGAGCAGCCCCGGCAACGCGGGCTATGGCAGGCAGGCGGGGAAAAAGAGCCATGGTATCCGGTCCGGGCCTTCAGTCAAGGGAAGCATCCGTCATGCTTGACGATATCCATGTCAGCCTGAAGGGTCCTGCCGGTCCGGTCAATATCCTGCGTGGTGTTTCGATTCGCATTGACAAGGGTGAGGCCGTGGCTGTGGTCGGCCCCTCGGGTTCAGGGAAATCGACCATGATGATGGTTGCCGCCGGACTCGAGCGGATTACATCGGGATCTGCGCGGATTTGTGGGCAGGATATCGGCCCGCTGGACGAGGACGCATTGGCTGTATTCCGACGCGATCATGTCGGGGTTGTTTTTCAGTCCTTTCATCTTGTTCCGACAATGAGTGCTCTGGAGAATGTTGCCATTCCCCTGGAGCTGGCGGGTTCAACAGAGGCATTCGAGCGTGCCCGTGATGGCTTACAGGCCGTGGGGCTTGGTCATCGCCTGCATCATGTTCCAGCCCAGTTGTCCGGGGGAGAGCAGCAACGCGTTGCCTTGGCCCGTGCCTTTGCCGTCTCTCCGGACCTTGTGCTGGCTGACGAGCCAACGGGTAACCTGGATGGGGCAACGGGAGCCATGATCATGGATCTTTTGTTTGACCATCGCCGCCGCAACGGGACGTCCCTGATGTTGGTAACCCATGACCCCGCCCTGGCGGCACGGTGTGACCGCACGGTGCATCTGGAAGATGGGCGGCTGGTGTCCCATGCCTGATAATAGTTCCCCGCATGACAGGGATAATATCAGGCCTTGGTCTTTGGCCCTTCGGTTTGCGCGCCGCGAGCTGCGCGGAGGGTTGCAGGGTTTACGGGTCATGATTGCCTGCTTGTTCCTGGGTGTTTTTGCCATTGCTGCGTCTGGTTCCGTGCGTTCAGCTGTAGAGGCCGGATTATCTGTCGGTGCCCGTTCTCTTCTGGGGGGAGATCTGGAGCTGCAACAGAGCCTTACGCGTCCGGGTGTTGAGCAGCGCCAGTTTCTGGCGCGGTACGGGATTGTTTCCGAGGTGCGTGAAATGAGGGCCATGGCCCGCTCGGTCGGGACAGGCAAGGTTGCCATGGTTGAGCTGAAGGCTGTGGATAGCCTTTATCCCCTGTATGGTGATATGGGCGTGGAGCCGGATGAACCTCTTGCTTCCCTTCTGGACAGGCGTGCGGGTGTGTTCGGAGCTGTAGCTGATTCGTCCCTAGCGCATCGGCTGGACATAAAGGTTGGAGACTCGTTCAAGCTTGGTGAGACAGCCTTGCAATTGCGTGCCCTGATAACGGCGGAACCAGACCGGGCGGCCTCGGTTATGGCGTTTGGTCCGCGCCTGATCGTATCGCCGGAGGGATGGGAGGCCACGCGTCTGGAGATGCCTGGCAGCCTGGTCCGCACAGCCCTGCGTCTGAAAACGCCACAGCCGTTGGACGCGGCGGATGTAGAGCGGGAGCTGGAGGCAGCCTTTCCCGGTTCCGGCTGGCGGGTGCGGGGGTTGGATGCTGCTGCTCCCGATGTGCGGCGTGTTCTGGGGAATGTGACCTTGTTCCTGTCCCTGGTTGGTCTGACAGCCTTGCTGACCGGTGGTATTGGTGTTGCCAATGCTGTTCGCACATTTGTTGGGGCGCGCATGGCAACGATCGCAACCCTGCGAACACTTGGGGCATCGTCCGCCCTGGTTTTCCGCATCTATATGTTACAGGTTTCCATCCTTGCCTTGTGTGCGGTTGGTGCCGCCATGTTTGCTGCCGCCGCTGTTCCTGCGGTGGTTGGTTTCCTGCTGGCCGACTTTTTTCCTGTCGCGTTGCCTCTGGGGATCTGGCCTGTGCCTCTGTTTCAGGCCGCTGCCGCCGGGTTGCTGGTTGCAGCCGTCTTTGGCCTCTGGCCCTTGGCGCGGTGTCGCGAGGTGCCAGCCGCAGCCTTGTTTCGTGGCGTGCACGTGGACTCTTCCTTCCGCCCCCGTGGGCTTGTAGTTCCGGTTATTATCCTGTGTGCGCTTGCCTTGGCTATGTTGACGATCCTGTCAGCCGAACGTCGTGATGTCGCCATTGGCTTTGTCCTCGGTGCGCTGGTGTCTTTTGGCTTGTTCCGCCTTGCTGCTGCGGCTGTCATATGGCTTGCATCCCGGGTGGTGCTTCGTGGTGCACCGCTCCTGCGTCTGGGATTTGCCAATGTCTGTCGCCCGGGGGCGCCAACGGTTCCGGTTGTCCTCTCTCTGGGGCTTGGGCTGTCTGTTCTGGCAACCGTGGCGCTGATCGAGGTGAACCTCAACCAGCAGATCCGTGAACGGATTCCGGATACCGCTCCCGCCTTCTACTTTATCGATCTTCAGACAGCCAACCTGGACGCATTCCGTGCCGAGGTGGAAGCCGTTCCCGCAGCTCGTATCACCGGCACGGCGGATATGGCGCGTGGTCGTATCGTTGCTGTCAACGGGCAGCCGGTCGACGAGGCATCTGTTGATCCGGAGGTGCGCTGGGCGGTGCGCGGTGATCGTGGCCTGACCACATCGGCCCATCCTCCGGAAGGGTCGGTTCTGGTTGCCGGTGCATGGTGGCCACAGGATTATGGCGGAGAACCGCTGGTGTCTGTCGCTGCAAACGTTGCCCGTGGGCTTGGAGTTGCGGTGGGCGATTCCCTGACATTCAGCATTCTGGGGCGGAATATGGATGTCCGGATCGGCAGCCTGAGGGAGATCAACTGGTCCACCTTGTCCCTGAACTTTGCGTTTGTTTTCAACCCCCGTGCCCTTGAAGGTGTGCCCCGGACCTGGATTGCCACGGTTTATGCCGCCCCGGGGTCCGAGGATGCCTTGGAGCGTGCAGTTGTCCGTGCCTTGCCATCCGTTTCGGCGATCCGTGTCAAGGAAGCCCTGGACAGTGTCGCATCGATACTGGATCGTGCTTCATATGCTATTCGCCTGGCGGCATCTTTGGCCGTTATTGCCGGTCTTCTTGTTTTGTCTGCCGCGATTTCGGCCGGTCACAAGGATCGTGTGCGTGACGCTGTTATCCTCAAGGTTCTGGGGGCAGCCCGGGCAACCCTCCTGAAGGTATGGATGCTGGAGTATGGTGTGACCGGTGTGGCAATCGGTTTTGTGTCTGCCGGTGTGGGGACTGTTGCAGCCCGTGTTGTTCTGCAGGATGTGATGAGATCCCAGTGGGTTTTTATGCCCGGTGTGACCTTTGCCATTGTTTGTGGAGGGTTGATCCTGGTGCTGGCTGGTGGCCTTGCCAGCGGGCTGCTGGCCCTGAGCGGTAAACCCGCAGTTGTTCTTCGGCATGAGTAGGGAATGGACCTGATCCGTTGGTAGCAGGGCTTTTCCTGTGGCTCCTGAAAACCGTACCGGGCGTGTCCGGTTCTTGTTGCGTTGCCCTGATTCCATGCCATATTCATAGGGACAGTGCTTGTTTTTTGTCTTTCAAGAGAGGGTTTCATGAACCTTGAGAACCGCAACACCTGGACCCGGGCGGATTCGGTCGCTGGCGTCGCCGAGATTGATGCCGGCCTGCGCGCCTATATGCTGCGGGTCTACAATTATATGGCTTCTGGCGTAGCCCTGACCGGGATTGTGGCTTGGCTGGTGGCCAATACGGGTCTGAGCAGTGTTTTCTTCAGCGCCGGTCCGCAGGGCATGCAGCCCTCGATGCTGGTATGGGGGGCGATGCTGGTCTCTGTTGGCTTGGCCTTTTTCATGTCATTCCGGATTGCGTCTCTCCAGTCGTCAACGGCCCAGGCATTGTTCTGGGCTTATGCCGCCCTGAATGGCGTCTGGATGGCCAGTATCTTCTTCACCTATACCGAGACATCGATTGTCCGCGTGTTTTTCATTACTGCGGCCTCCTTTGCCGGTCTGAGCCTTTATGGCTACACCACGCGGCGCAGCCTTGATGCCATGGGCGCATTTATGGCCATGGGCCTGATTGGTCTGATCATTGGCAGTGTGGTCAACATCTTCCTGGCCAGTTCGGCCATGCACTGGATGCTGTCTGTTGTCGGGGTGATCATTTTTGCTGGCCTGACAGCCTATGACACCCAGAAGGTCAAGGAAATGTATCTGGAAGCTGACGGCCATGACATGGCCCTGAAAAAGTCGGTTATGGGGGCTTTGACCCTGTATCTGGACTTTATCAACCTGTTCCTGATGCTGCTCCGCTTCTTTGGTCAGAACCGCGAATAAGAACTCTCACGTTTACCATATCTCAGGGGGGGGCTTTCGGAGTGTCGGAGGCCCCCTTGTTTCTTGTCTGGTCGTGATTTCCGTAACAGCGGGATCAATGGGTGGGTGGATTTAGCCTCGTGTTTGGTGGTGGCCTGTCCTAGACTTCCGCCGTCTTTGCGCTGATGCAGGTTTTTACTTTATGGCTTTGCTTCGTTCGGTATCGATTGTTGGTTTCTTTACCTTGCTGTCGCGGTTTACCGGCCTGGCGCGTGAGGCGCTGATTGCCCATTACCTAGGTGCCGGCATGGTAACGGACTGTTTCAATGTTGCTTGGAAGCTGCCAAACTTGTTCCGTCGCCTGTTTGCCGAGGGGGCTTTCTCGGCTGCGTTTGTCCCCTTGTTTTCGGCGACGCTGGAGCAGGAGGGAGAGGAGGGTGCCCGTGTTTTCTCCAATCGGGTCTTCTCCTTTCTTGCACTGGTGCTGGGGCTGTTCAGTGCCCTTATGATGATTGCCATGCCTTGGGTCATGCACGTTTTTGCACCCGGTTTCAGCGAGATCCCGGGCAAGCATGAGTTGGCCTCTGATCTGGCCGGGATTACTTTCTCGTATCTGTTCTTTGTTTCCCTGTGTTCATTGCTGTCCGGGGTCCTGAATTCCCTTGGCCGGTTTGCTGCCGCAGCAGGAACGCCGGTCCTGTTGAATGTGGTCAGCATGGCCGGACTGGTATGGTTGTCGGATTTTACGCCCACGCCGGGTCATGCCTTGGCGTGGGGAACGGCCTTGGCGGGGGTTGTCCAGTTTCTGTGGTTGTTGCACTCTGCGTGGAGAGTCGGCTTCCTGCCCCGTTTGGTCCGTCCTTCCCTGTCGCCCAAGGTTCGCCTTTTGCTGATCCGGATTGTCCCTGTTGCCTTCGGGGCAGGGTTGTATCAGGTCAGCCTTCTGATTGACGTTGTGCTCGCCTCACTCTTGCCGGAAGGTTCCATCAGCTGGCTCAACTTTGCCGACCGCCTGAACCAGCTGCCGCTTGGCGTGGTTGGTATTGCGATGGGAACAGCCCTGTTGCCGGTTCTGTCCCGTCAGCTGGCCGCTTCAGACGAGGCTGCGGCCCTGGACAGTCAGAACCGTGGGGTGGAGCTGTCCCTTCTGTTGACCCTGCCAGCCATGGTGGGGCTTGTGCTTCTGGCCGAGCCGATTGTGGCCCTGGTGTACGAGCGAGGGGCCTTCACCGCTGCAGACACAGAGGCTACGGCAGCAGCATTGACAGCTTTCTGCCTTGGCCTGCCGGCGTATGTTCTGGTCAAGGTTTTTACCCCGGGTTTCTTTGCCCGTGGTGATACGTCCACGCCATTCCGGATTGCGGCTGTGGCGCTTGGCATCAACGTGATCTTGAACCTTGTCCTGATGCAGGTCATGGCGCATGTCGGGCTGGCGCTGGCAACGGCTATCGGCAGTACGGTCAATGCCATGCTTCTGGGCATTGTTCTCTGGCGTCGCGGGCACTATCGCATGGACCGTCGCCTGTTACAGCGTCTTCCCCGTACCCTTCTTGCAACCAGCTTGATGGGTGGGGTTGTCTATGCCGTGGGTTATGCCATCCCCTTGTTTATCCCGCTTCTATCATGGGGTGTGTTAGTGGTGCAGATTGTGGCGGGTCTTGTTGTTTTCTTTCTTTCTGCTTTCCTTTGTGGTTCCGTCCGGCGTGAGGATCTGGCCTACTTGCGGGCCATGCGTCGCTCCCAACCCCATGCTTGATCGTGTGCCCTGTGTAGGGTATCCCATCCGCCTGCTGACGGGCTTGCCGGGTGCAGGGTTTGCTTCTTGATAACAGGATCGTATGATGAAACGTATTTTTTCCGGCGCACAGCCTACCGGAAACTTGCATCTGGGCAACTATCTTGGGGCAATCCGTAACTGGGTAACGTTACAGAAAGACTTCTCTGACTGTGTATTCTGTGTTGTTGACCAGCACGCGATTACCCTTTGGCAGGATCCCAAGGAACTTCACCGTTCTATCCGGGAACTGGCAGCAGCCTATATCGCGGCCGGTATTGATCCCGGGAAGTCCATTCTTTTCAATCAGTCTGCCGTTCCCGGTCATGCCCAGTTAGCGTGGGTTTTCAACTGCGTTGCCCGTATCGGCTGGATGAACCGGATGACCCAGTTCAAGGACAAGGCCGGCAAGAATCGCGAGAATGCTTCTGTCGGGTTGTATGTTTATCCAACCTTGATGGCGGCGGATATTCTTCTGTACAAGGCAACGCATGTGCCGGTCGGGGAAGACCAGAAACAGCATCTGGAATTGACCCGGGATATTGCAATCAAGTTCAACAACGATTTTGGTGTGGATTTATTCCCCGTTCCCGAGCCCTTGATCCTGGGAGAGGCAACCCGGGTCATGAGCCTGCGTGACGGCACCAAGAAGATGTCCAAGTCTGATCCGTCGGATTATTCACGTATCAATCTTGCCGACGATGCCGATGCCATTGCGCAGAAGATCCGCAAGGCCCGCACGGACCCCGATCCCTTGCCCGAGGTTGTGGCCGGGCTTGCCAACCGGCCCGAGGCTGACAACCTGGTGACCATTTTTGCCGCCCTGAAAGGAATCAGCAAGGCGGCGGCCTTGGCTGATGTCGGGGGGCAGTCGTTTGCCGTGTTCAAGGGCATGCTGACGGACCTTCTGGTTTCCGAGCTGGCCCCGGTCAGTGCGGAGTGGCGGCGACTGGTGGCTGACCCTGCTTATATCGACTCTGTCCTGCGTGACGGTGCAGAGAGAGCCTCTGTCCTGGCACGCCCTATTCTCGATGAGGTTTACGATACTGTCGGGTTCCTGCGACCTTAACTGACGGGAAACATTCTTGTCTTCGGATCCCACGTCTTTCCCAAGATGTGGGGTCTTTTATCATTCACTACAGATGTTTCTGCTGTGACTGTCTTCGGTGCAGGGTACAACAGAAGAAATACCCTGTTCTTGTTTTCCAGCAGACTTTCGCGAACACCGGGGACTCTGAATGCAGGTCTATCTCCCGATTGCTGAAATGTCGGTAAATATTTTTCTCGTTCTCGGGATCGGGATCGTTATCGGGTGGCTTTCAGGTTTGTTTGGTGTTGGTGGCGGTTTTCTGATGACCCCGTTGCTGATGTTTCTGGGGGTATCGCCTGCTGTTGCGGTCGGAACCGGAGCCAACCAGATTGTGGCTTCGTCTGTTGCCGGGGTTATGGCGCACTGGAGACGGGGGAATGTTGATGTCCGTATGGGCATGGTTCTGCTTGTCGGGGGTCTGGCGGGATCAGGAATAGGGGTTTTCCTGTTCCGTTGGCTTCGGTCTGTTGGTCATATCGATCTGGCGATTGCGTTGTGCTATGTCGTGTTTCTGGGGACGATCGGCTCCCTTATGCTGGGCGAAAGCCTGTTGGCAACCTGGCGTGCCCGCCGCCCGGGACATATTCCTTGCGATGCCATACAGGAAGAGCACGGTCACTGGGCAGACCGACTCCCGCTTAAAATGACGTTTCATCGTTCCCGGCTTTATATTTCTGTGATTCCACCGTTTCTTGTCGGGGTTCTTGTCGGGGTTCTGGCTGCGATCATGGGGGTTGGTGGTGGTTTTGTTGCCGTTCCCGCCATGATTTACGTGCTGCGTATGCCAACCCAGGTGGTGATCGGCACATCCCTGTTCCAGGTGATCTTTGTCAGTGCCAATACGGCCTTCCTGCAAGCCCTGCTTAACCAGACCGTAGATGTTATGCTGGCGCTGACATTGCTTGTCGGGGCTGTGACCGGCGCCCAGTTCGGGGCCCGTTTCGGCAGCCGTATCAAGGCCGAGCAGATGCGCATCCTGCTGGCGCTTCTGGTGCTGGCTGTCTGTATTCGCTTGGCGTTTGATCTGATGGTCGAACCCGAGGAGCTTTTTATCCTTGGTGGAGGAGGCTGATGTCCAGACTCCGCCTGTGTTGTCTTCTGTTATCCATTCTTCTGTCCGCCCTGCCTGGCGTGTGTCATGCGAACCGTCAGCAGCCGGTTGTGGCTGATTTGTCCAAGCATCTGGTGGCTATCAATGCCGGATTCTCCGGGACTGATGTGCTTCTGTTCGGGGCTACCGATGGTCCTGGTGATATTGTCCTGGTGGTGCGTGGTCCCCCGCAGCAGCAGATCGTTCGTCGCAAAACAAAATCCGGTCCAATCTGGATCAATGGCGAATCAGTCCTGTTTGACAGTGTGCCTGCCTTCTATCTTGTTGCATCCAGTGCGCCGCTGGAGGAAATCCTGCCAGACAGCGTGCGACGATTACACCAGATCGGGTTATCTTACTTGAATCTGGAGGTTCTCGAACCCGTTACCGAAGATGCGCATATGACGGAGCCCTTCCGTCAGGCGTTGGTTCGTCTGAAGGTTCAGCGCGGGGTCTATTTGACCACCGTTGGCACGATTGATCACATGGCCAATCGTCTGTTCCGGTCCGAGCTGCAGTTTCCCTCCAACGTGCCAACCGGAACCTATATGGTGGAAGTTTACCTGGTCCGCGACCGGCGCGTTGTCAGTGCCGAGATTACGCCACTCAGTATCAGTCGGGCCGGATTGGGGGCCGAGATTTTTCTGTTTGCTCATGATCATGCCGTGCTGTATGGCGTTCTTGCCATTCTGGCTGCAGCCGGCGCGGGGTGGTTTGCCACCCTTGTTTTTCGACGTAACTGAGAGCTGGAGAAACCCGAATGGGGGACAGCGCACAGGGCCGTGTACGGCGTACTTTTCTGGTCGTTGTGGATGAAAGCGAGGAAATGCGTGCGGCGTTGCGCTATGCCTGCCGCCGTGCACGGCGTACAGGCGGGCAGGTTGCGTTGCTGCGTATCATCCAGCCACGCGAGATCCAGCATTATGCTCTGATCGGGGAGCGTATGGCTGACGAGCTTCGATATCAGGCCAGCAGTCATCTGAATGAATTAGCTGCAGACGTTCAGCATATTTCCGGTACCGCGCCTGTTTTATTGATCCGCGAGGGCGAGTCGAGTGAGGAGCTTCTCAAGCTCCTTCAGGATAAGCCGAATATCAGTGTCCTGGTTCTGGCGGCAGGAACCGGCGCTGATGGTCCGGGGCCTCTGGTATCCGCCCTGACAGGTCGGTTGGCGCATCTTGTGCGGATTCCGGTCACGATTGTCCCCGGTGCCATGACAGATGATGCAATTGATTGCATGACCTGAGCCGAACCTATGTCCTTTTCTCCTGCTTACATCAGGACTGGAGCAGTCCTATTTCAACCCGGATCATTATGGTGTAGCTTCGGCAGCATGCTTGTGATCCCTGAGATCTTCCAACTGCCAAAAGTCCGAGGTTTCCATGTTTATACAGACAGAATCCACTCCCAATCCAGATAGCCTGAAATTTATTCCCGGCAGGATTGTCATGGCTTCAGGAACCGCGGATTATCGGCAGGAGTCTGAAGCTGCGGACTCTCCGCTGGCGACCCGCCTCTTCGCGATAGAAGGTGTTGCTGGTGTTTTCCTTGGGGCTGATTTTGTGACGGTAACGCGTGGTGAGGGGAGGGACTGGCAGGTTCTGAAGCCGCTCGTGCTGGGTGCCATTATGGAACACTTTACCTCGGGTGCCCCGGTCACGCATGATTCTGTTGAGGAAGAAAGTTTTGATCCTGCCGATGCCGCCTTGGTTGAACAGATCAAGGAGCTGATTGAAACCCGGGTGCGTCCAGTTGTGGCCCGCGATGGTGGCGATATTGTTTTCCGTGCATTCCGTGATGGTACAGTTTATCTGCATATGCGTGGATCATGTTCCGGATGCCCAAGTTCAACAATGACCCTGAAGCATGGCATCGAGAACATGTTGCGCCATTTTATTCCCGAAGTCAGGGCTGTCGAAGCTGTTTCATAATCTCTGTTATGTAAAGAGACTGAATGTGACTTTATTATCATGATCTCTTTGATGTCTTGTTCTGATCTTCCGGTGTCTTCCACCTCCGAATCATTGATATCATGCCCCTGCTGGAATTTTGTATCGTGCCAATAAGGGGCTTTTAACTTGGGGTATATGAGATTTATTTCTGTTTCGTGTTCCTATATTTCTCAAGGATATAGCCCTTTATGGGCCTGTCTTTTGCCTATTTTCATGGATCAGGTGCTTGACCTGGGGTGCTTTACTTTATATTAGCTTCCCCTCCGATGCCTTGGACTGCGGTGCTGCCGTGGGCCTCTGTGATGGCGTCATGATCCGGTTTTGCTCCTGTGCAGCCGGTGTTCAACCCGGTGCGGTGCCCGTTTGGCCAGAGATCCCGGCCAGAGGGCGTACCAAAACGGGAGTTTCACCTGCCCTGAATCAAGGGCAAGAATCTCCCACCACATGTTGACCGGTCTGTGTGGTGTTGTGCCCTACAAGGTACGATGCCCACAGCCCAGGGCTTGGCGGCGCCGAGGATCTTTGCGTTTCATTCGCGTGTTGAACGTGCCGCAGCCCTTGGTAAAGAGGTGTGTATGTATCAGAAGCGATCCTGTCGGCGCTTCAACATTGCTGTGTTGGGTGTTGTGTTTACATGTGTAGGTGGCCTGTACAGTGCGGTGGTCTCTGGTGTGGCGGGTCTGCATACGGGTGGTGAGCGTACGGTATCAGAATCTGTTTCTGCGGGGGCGCCATCGGTTTCCAGAACATGGGTTTCCTTGTCATCGCGCGTTCCGTCAGCCTTGTTGTTGCCTGTTGGCAAGCCATCGGTTCCAACGTCTCTGGCCACGCCGGCTGATGTGCGGGCCGAACGACTTGATGCTCTCTATGAGGAACTGTCTTACGGTCTGGATGGCGTGAGGAGCGGTGTTGCGGCTGTGCCGCGCGTTTTTTCCCCGTCTGTTCCCCGTGATATGCGCGACGTTGATGTTGAACGCCGCAAGAGCCTGTTTCTGCGTATGTTGCTGCCGGTTATCCTGCGCGTTAACGAGGAAATCGAAAGCGACAGGACCCGCCTGAAAAGGCTGATCGAGCGTGATGGTGCGGGGATGCCCGTCAGCGAGCATGATGCGCTATGGCTGGAAGACAAGATGCGCGAGTATCGCATGCGTGTTGTCAATATGGAACAGTTGCTGAAGCGGATGGATATTGTGCCTCCTTCGATTGCCTTGGCTCAGGCTATTGAGGAGAGCGGCTGGGGAACTTCGCGGTTTGCTATGCAGGGTAATGCCTTGTTTGGCCAGTGGACGCCCTCTACCCGCGGCTTGAAGCATCCGGATCCGATTGCACCGGGTTGGCGTATTGCCTCTTTTTCCTCTCTTCTGGATGCTGTGCGGTCCTATGTCGTGAACCTGAATACGCATAGTGCGTATGGAGAGTTTCGTTCGGCCCGTTTTTCTGCCCGGAAGGCAGGATCATTGCCTGAAGGCATGATCTTGGCTCCCTACCTGCATCGCTATTCAGAGCGTGGTTCCGCCTATACCCAAGCGTTGCGCAACATTATACGGGTCAACGATCTGCGCACGTTTGACAGTGCCCGCTTGTCAGACAGGGCGATAGAAGTGGCGGCTTTGCCTGATGACCTGATCCACGCTCCTGATCTTTCTCCCACACCCTGATCGGAAAGTGATGCGGCCAGGTTGTCATGGTTTTGAGTGAGAAGGTGGCTTGGCCTTTCCGGGTATGGCTTTGGTCTCTCTCTCCGGCCAGTTACACCATTCCCTGACCGGGCACCGGTCACAGGCCGGGGTTCGTGCCTTGCAGATGTAGCGTCCGTGCAGGATCAGCCAATGGTGCGCATGCTGGCGGAAGCGGTCGGGAATGACTGTTTCCAGCTTCTTCTCGACAGCCAGCGGTGTCTTGCCGGCAGCCATGCCTGTGCGGTTGGCGACGCGGAACAGATGGGTGTCAACGGCAATGGTTGGTTCGCCAAAAGCAATGTTCAGAACGACATTGGCTGTCTTGCGACCAACGCCAGGCAATGTTTCCAGAATATCCCGGTTACGGGGAACTGTGCTGTTGTGATTGCGGACCAGAATCTGCGACAGGGCAATAATGTTTTTGGCCTTGGTGTTGAACAGGCCTATGGTCCGGATATGCTGACGCAGCCCTTCTTCCCCCAGTTCCAGCATTTTCTCGGGTGTGTCAACACGCTGGAACAGGGCACGCGTTGCTTTGTTGACGCCGGTATCCGTTGCCTGGGCTGACAACGCAACGGCTACCAGTAGCGTATAAGGGTTGACATATTCCAGCTCCCCTTTTGGCTCTGGATTGATTGCCTGTAGCGTGCTGAAGAACCCCTCGACCTGTTTCCGGGTCATGGGACGGGTTGTGCTCGTCCGGGCGCTGTGTTGCGTGCTCATGGGGTACGGGGGGTCAGGCCCAGAACATCCTGCATGGAGTACAGTCCGGGCCTGCGCCCGTTGCACCAGCGTGCAGCACGGATGGCGCCACGGGCGAAAATCTGTCTGGAACTGGCTTTGTGGGTCAGCTCCACCCGTTCGCCGTCGGCTGCGAAAATCACGGAATGTTCCCCGATTACATCACCGCCCCGCAAACTGGCAAAACCGATTGTACCCGGCGTCCGGGGGCCTGTATGGCCATTACGGGTTATCTGCGAGACATCATCCAAGGCGGTTCTCCGCCCACGGGCGGCTGCCTGCCCCAGTCCCAACGCCGTGCCAGATGGTGCATCAACCTTGTGGCGGTGGTGCATCTCAAGGATCTCGATGTCGTAATCCAGCCCGAGAATGGCGGCTACTCTTTCCGTTAAGGCAAAGAGCAGATTGGTGCCGATGCTCATGTTTGGTGACATGACAATCGGGATGCTCTTGGCGGCAATGGATACGGCCTCTTGTTGGGTGGGAGAGAAGCCGGTTGTCCCCACGATCAGTGCTGTTCTGTGAGTGGCTGCCAGGCGGGCGTGCACGGTGGTGGCATCCGGGGTCGTGAAATCGATAACGGCATCGGCATGGGAGAAGAGTCTGGAGGGGTCATCTGTGATCGCTATGCCAAGTGGCTCTGTTGTTCCAACAAGGCGGCCTATATCCTGCCCCAGGAAGGGAGATCCCTGCGGCTCTGTTCCGCCAGCCAGGGTAACGGTATCGGCAGCAAGAATCTCCTGGACCAACATCCGGCCCATGCGACCGGCGCATCCAGCTACGGCAATTTTCATGGAAGAACCTTTCGGGGGCAGGGTATCGTACAAAGGCCCCGCATGGGCTGCGGGGCCGAGAAAGGGAAGAGCGGGGCAGGTCTACAGCGTCTGGCGGCCAATGCGCCGGATCTGGCGGTGTGTCGGGCGGAACCGCTCCAGATACGACGGGATAATGGCTTCTGTGGTTTCAGGGCGGATGCCAAGTTCAGCCAAACCGGGGCAAGTACCCGAAACAACGCTGTCCCGTTCCATCATTTTGACCATGTCCGGTGTCAGGGGTGGAACCGGCAGGAATTGAAGCAGGGCGGCCTGGATGCGTGCTACGGCCATGGGGGCGGGGAGAACAGGCTTGCCGCGGCGTGTTTCCCGCATGACCTGCTCCATGATCTCCTTCAGTGTCATGACACGTGGCCCACCCAGCTCCCACAGCTTTCCTTGCTGGCTGCGGTCATCAAGGATGCGGCATATGACCTCGGCAACATCGCCAACATAGACAGGCTGAAGCTTCGGGCCGCCGGAACCAACCAGGTCAAGGCGGGGCAGCTCGCCGGGAGCCTTGCGCAGGGCCGGGGCATCCGTTGTGAAATACAGCAGGAACGGCAGCGCCCGCGCCATGGCGCCAAAGCGGTTGTAGAAGTCATCCTCGGGGCCAAAAATAACCGACGGACGAAGGATACTGACCCCCGGGAAGGCGGTTTTGACCCGGGTCTCACCCTCGGCCTTGCTGCGGGCGTAGCTTGCCGGGCTGGAAGGATCGGCACCCAGTGCGCTCATGTGGACAAGGTGCTGGACGCCAGCTTCCCGGGCCAAGCGCGCGATGGTTTCAGCCCCGACAACGTGGATGGCATCAAAGCTAACCGGTCCCTTTTCGTACAGGATACCGACCAGATTGATAACCGCGCTGGCCCCCTGTACGGCACTGCGGACCGTATCCTCACGCGTGATGTTGGCATAAACCGGCGAAACTTGGCCAAGGTCACCCAGTGGCTTCAGGAATTTGGCACCTTCGGGATCCCGGACGGCGACGCGGATACGCCAGCCCGCTTTTGTCAGCTTGTTGACCAAATGACGGCCAACGAAACCGGATCCGCCAAAGATTGTGACCAGACGTTCAGTCATGGTACTGAAACTCCCGAAATATCAGTGCCGGGGCCCCATTCGTTGCGAGCCTTGCGGGACCGTGCCAAAGACAGCTTCCTGTCCGGGAAATTGGCACAACACGAGGCTGGACGCAACAGAGAGCCCCTGAATACCACCTGGTGGCCAATGTCCTGGTATTGGCTTGCCAGAGTTGGTTGTTCTCTTTCGAAAAATACCCATCGTGTTAAAAAGATGATTGACGCAGAGGCAACATGCCCATATAAACCGCCCCCACCAAGACGTTTCTCCTGGCCTGTGCGCTGTGAAAGAGTACAAATCTTTCTGGCAGGAAAAGAGGAGAGCGGTGTTGTGTCACCAGCCCAGGTGGCGAAATTGGTAGACGCGCAGGTTTCAGGTACCTGTGGCCGAAAGGTTGTGGAAGTTCGAGTCTTCTCCTGGGCACCATCCGCCTGGCAAAGCTTCGCAGGGTCCCGGGAAGGGGAGCGGAGATTTGCTAGGCGGATTTTTTTGTGGCCATGAGCCGTATTTCTGTCCATGAATACCGCCGTGTTGCAGTGTGCCAGCGCCCACTCTCTATCTTCGGTAGAAAAGCCAGCTTTCGGGGATTTTGGCAATGACTATATACTATCATCGTGGTGATCTGCCGGCTGACGTTGGTTTTTCGGGAGCGATTGCCGTTGATACGGAGACAACCGGATTGTCGCCCGTGCGGGATCGCCTGTGTGTTGTGCAACTCTCCGGAGGAGATGGCAATGCGCACGTTGTTCATGTCGGTGGTGCATTGGGGTATGACTGCCCGAACCTGAAAGCTGTTCTGGCTGATCCTTCGCGTCTCAAGATCTTTCACTATGCCCGCTTTGATATTGCCATACTTCACAAGTATCTGGGTGTGGCCTGTGCGCCGGTTTATTGTACCAAGATTGCATCCCGTCTGACGCGTACCAATACCGATGCCCATGGTTTGCGGTCTTTGGTCCAGGCCCTTACGGGTGTGGAGCTTGACAAACAGCAACAGTCTTCGGACTGGGGAACGGATGGTGAGCTGACGGCAGAGCAATTGTCCTATGCGGCTTCGGATGTATTGTATTTGCATGTCCTGAAGGATCGCCTGGATGCTCTTCTTGTGCGGGAATGTCGTACCCATCTGGCCGATGCCTGCTTCCAGTTTCTTCCGACGCGGGCGGAGCTGGATCTGCTGGATTGGCATAGTCTTGATATCTTCAGTCACTGAACGCTGAAGGAGTGTGTTTGTGAAAGCATCGTCGTCTCTTTCGTCTGGATCCGCATCCCTGGACTCTGCCCTGGAAGCCGGGCGCAGGGTGCTGTTGACCGAAGCCGGGGCTCTGCATAGCTTGGCAGAGAGCCTTGATGGTCCTTTCTCGGCTGCCCTGGAGCGGCTTCTGGCTGTGAAGGGCCGTGTTGTTGTCACGGGCATGGGCAAGAGTGGCCATATCGGTGCCAAGATTGCCGCAACCTTGGCATCAACGGGCACGCCGGCGTTCTTTGTGCACCCGGCAGAGGCCAGTCACGGTGATCTCGGGATGGTGACGCAGGATGATGCGGTCATCGCCCTGTCCAATTCGGGGGAAACTGCCGAGTTGGCAGACATTGTCGCCTATACTCGTCGTTTTGCCATCCCTCTGATCGGTATTACCGGGCGGGCTGACAGTGCTTTAGCCGTGGACAGCGATGTTGCCTTGGTGATGCCGGCCTTTGAAGAGGCATGTCCGCATGGATTGGCTCCGACCACTTCGACCACGCTGATGCTGGCCTTGGGTGATGCGTTGGCAGTTGCTCTTCTGGAAAGTAAGGGCTTCAGTGCTGAGGATTTCCGTATTTTCCATCCAGGGGGGAAGCTGGGGCAGCGGCTGATGCGTGTTGCTGACCTGATGCATGGTCCGCAGGAGCTGCCTTTGTGTACCCCCGATACCCTGATGGCCGATGTTCTGGTTGAAATGACGGGCAAAAGTCTTGGCTGTGCCGGTGTCATGGGGGCTGACGGGCGTCTGGCGGGCATGATTACAGATGGTGACCTGCGTCGCCATATGGAAGATGGGTTGATGCGGCGGCGGGCGGTGGACGTGATGACCCCGGATCCGATGACGGTTTCTCCCACGCTTCTTGCCGGGGAAGCTCTGCACCGTATGAACAGCCGTAAGGTTACCGGACTTTTTGTTGTTGATCCGGGTGGGCGGCCGGTTGGCTTCCTGCACGTGCATGATTTGCTCCGGGCCGGTATTGTCTGATGCCTGTTCCTGATCCTTCCGGACGTTGGTCCTTGTTGTTCGGCTACAGTCGCCTTGTCGTGGCGATGAAGGTTCTGCTGCCTGCCCTTGCCCTGCTTCTGATTGTGGGCGTTCTTCTCTGGCCGCGCCTTGTTGCCGAGACAAGTGCGCCTTCGTCCTTGATCCAGGCTGTGACAGAAGACGTTCCCTTGGAGAACCGACAGATGGAACAGCCCCGTTACAGGGCAACAGATGCGGACAACCAGCCTTACACCCTGAATGCCGACCGTGTGTGGGAAACTGTGCCCGGATCATCGGAGTTTAACCTGGTCAATCCACGCGCTGACATGGCGACGAATGATGGTGCGTGGTTGGCGATGGATGCGCCTGAGGGGCTGTACTATGAAAATCAGTCCATTCTGGATTTGTCTGGCGGTGTGAACCTGTACCATGATGCGGGGTATGAGTTGCATACGCCATCTGTCACGATTGATGTGGCGGCAGGGGAAGCCATCGGTATGGAGGCTGTTGAAGGTCAGGGGCCATCCATGACAATCGCATCAGAAGGTATCCACGTGGTGGAACGTGGTCGTTCCGTCCTGTTTACGGGAAAGGTGCGCCTTGTCCTTTACCCGGAGAAAGCTCCTTAGGAGCGGCAGGAGCCTGATCATATGCGTATCGCGGCACATGTCCTGTTTCTCTTGGTTGCTCTGTTGGGTGGCCTTGTATTTTTGCCTGTGCATGCGCAGGACCCCGGCCTTGTTGTGGCCGGGGATGATGATGCACCGGTCGTGATAGAGGCCGAGAATGGCCTGGAATGGACAAGGGAACAGCGTCGTTTTGTGGCGCGTGGTCATGCGACCGCAGTTCGGGGTGATGCGACGCTGAGGGCTGATACCCTCTTTGCATTCTATGATGATGACAGCCATAACAGGGCTGTTCCGCAGGGTGCGGGTTCGTTTGGTTCCATTCGTTTGCTGGAGGCGCACGGCTCTGTCGTGATGACGGCTCCGGGAAGACGTGCGCGGGGTGAGAAAGCTGTTTACGATGTTGTCACAGGTGCCTTGACCCTGTTTGGTCAAGGGAAAGGTGTTGTCGTAACCCTGCCGCAGGATACCATAACGGCGCGTGATACAGTCCATTATGACAGTCGCTCCCTGGTGGCAACAGCAAAGGGGGATGCACGCGTCGTCAGGCAGGATCGCATCATGTCTGCCGATACAATGGTGGCACGGATGGGTGCGGCACGCGGCGGGAATACCTTGAAAACCGTTGATGCAACCGGAAATGTCCGTATCGTTACCCCGCATGAGCAGGGGACAGGTGATCGCGGGCACTATGATGCCGTGACCGGGATTGCTACGCTGACAGGTACGGTTACCCTGGTTCGTGATGGAACGATTCTGACTGGAAATAAGGCGGTGTTTGACATGAATACCGGTGTGTCCCGTCTGGTGGGCGGGCCAGGACGTGCAAGGGCTGTTTTGGTTCCGGAAAAACCTGTTCAGGACGGGCAGAAGAGTGGTAGCGATGAAGCATCGAAGGGTCAGCCCTGATTCCCGACAGGGTTCACTCAGCATACGGAGACAGCGACGCTTGTGAGAACGGAGAAAGATCATCCTGCACCGGGTTCCGGTTCCGATAACGAAACGGCTGGAACGGTCCAGGCAAAAGATTCAAGCACGGGCCTTCGTGTCCGTCGCATAGGCAAGCACTACAAACGTAGGCCTGTTCTTCACGATGTCAGCTTGTCTGTGCAGCGTGGCGAGGCTGTTGGCCTTCTGGGGCCGAACGGGGCTGGCAAGACGACGTGCTTTTATTGTGTGACGGGCCTTATTATGCCTGACTCAGGGACTATCGAGCTGGATGGTCGTGATATCACGGCGCTGCCCATGTATCGTCGGGCGCGCTTGGGCATAGGGTATTTGCCGCAGGAAGCCTCTATTTTCCGTGGGCTCAGCGTCGAGCAGAATATCATGGCTATTCTGGAGGTATGCGAGTCGGATCAGGATGTGCGCGAAGCACGGCTTGAGGATCTTCTGGCTGAATTCTCCGTATCCCATCTGCGTAGGGCCCCGGCCTTGTCCTTGTCCGGGGGGGAACGCCGGCGTGTGGAAATTGCCCGTGCACTGGCATCCAGACCATCTTATATTCTTCTGGATGAACCGCTGGCCGGGATTGATCCGATTGCAGTGGCTGAGATCCGTGACCTTGTGGCCCATCTCAAGGATCGGGGTCTGGGCGTGTTAATCACGGATCACAATGTACGGGAAACACTGGATATCATTGACCGTGCCTGTATTCTTCATGCTGGTACGGTCCTGATGGAAGGGAAGCCGGAAGAGATTGTGGCTGACGAAGGGGTTCGTCGCGTGTATTTGGGCGAGAATTTCAGACTGTAGGGCGGGGGGCCCCGGTAATGGTGCTTCAACCCAGGCTCGATATGCGGCAGACCCAGGGTCTGGTCATGACGCCGCAGCTGCAGCAGGCTATCAAGTTGTTGCAGCTGTCTAACCTTGAGCTTGGAGCCTGGATCGAGCAGGAACTGGAGCGTAATCCGCTTCTTGAGCGGGCAGAGCCGTCCGTGGCCGTGTTGCCGGAGTCCGACGTTCCAGTTGAGTATCGTCGCGATGCCGGTCAGGATGTTCTCGTTGACCCGATTGACGGGGCCCGCGAAGCTCCGCTGGATGTCGAGGTAGATAATACCTTTGACGAAGGGAGTCCGCGGGAAGGCCCGGCATGGGATCCAGATGAAGCTTTGGGGCGATGGGACAGGGTTGGCCATGGGGGCCGTGGGGATTTTTCTGACAACGAAATGGATCATGACCGGCAGGTTTCTGCCGCCAGGTCTTTGCGCGACCATATTCTGGAGCAGGTGGAGCTGGATATCCCTGATCCTGTGGATCGCTTGGTTGCCGTGGCTTTGCTTGATGCCTTGGATGACAATGGGTGGCTTCTGGTCCCGACGCTGGATATTGCGGATGGCCTTGGTACATCACAGGAGCACGTAGAGGCGGTTCTTCGGGTTGTTCAGCGCTTTGACCCGCCGGGTCTTTTTTCCCGCTCCCTGAAAGAATGCCTGGCCCTTCAGCTTGCAGATCGTGATCGTCTGGACCCCGCTATGCAGACCCTTGTTGACAATCTTGATCTTCTGGCACGTCGTGACTTTGCAACGTTGATGCGTATTTGTGGTGTTGACGAAACAGATCTTCAGGACATGATCACGGAAATCCGTGCCCTTGATCCCAAGCCGGCACAGCATTTTGATGCGGTTGTGGCGCCCCCGGTTGTCCCCGATGTCCTGATGCGGCCTCTTCCGGATGGAGGATGGATTGTTGAACTCAATCCGGACACTTTGCCCAAGGTTCTGGTCAACAGTCGCTACTATGCACGTGTCAGCAAGGCTGCCCTTTCCAAGGAAGAGAAGGCTTT
The DNA here is from genome assembly GCF_012102665.1 of Haematospirillum sp. 15-248. Taxonomy (NCBI): domain Bacteria; kingdom Pseudomonadati; phylum Pseudomonadota; class Alphaproteobacteria; order Rhodospirillales; family Novispirillaceae; genus Haematospirillum; species Haematospirillum sp. 15-248. The sequence continues at coordinate 57,303 of NZ_JAAVTF010000011.1, forward strand.
TGTAACCGAGAATTTTCAGTCGGCATCCTGGCTGGTCAAGTCACTTGACCAGAGGGCCAACACAATCCTGAAGGTCTCGACCGAGATTGTGCGTCGTCAGCACCGCTTTTTTGAAGAAGGCGTATCCGGCTTGCGTCCGTTGATATTGCGGGATATCGCCGAGGCCGTGGATATGCACGAGAGTACGGTCAGTCGTGTAACCAACAACAAGTATCTGTCTACGCCAAGAGGTGTCTACGAGCTGAAGTACTTTTTCACCCAGGCGATATCAACAACTGATGGTCGTGACTCTGTTTCGGCGGAGGCTGTTCGTCTTAGAATTAAAAGCCTTATTGATGGAGAGGAACCCGGAAAAGTTCTGTCCGACGATGCCTTGGTGGCGATTCTACAGGCTGAAGGCATTGATATCGCCCGGCGCACTGTGGCCAAGTACCGTGAGTCGATGAAAATTCCATCGTCGGTCCAAAGGCGGCGAGAAAAGTTTATGGGGGGATCGCCCCCTGTCGCAGTATAATAGCCCGGTCTTTGCAAGGTGTTCCCGATGGGTGTTTGTTCTGTCTTGACCGGGCGGCGCACTGATCTTATGGTTCGCCCCCTTGTTTGGAGGTGGGAAGGGGCATCGGATATTCTGGCCATGTACTTTGATTGGCAGGCTGTTCGGTCCAGTTTTTGTGTGCTGGTTGGCTTCTTTTTCCTCTTTTTGCGGAGATGGTTAACCTTTTGTTTTTACTCGCGAGGGTAGTTATGTGAGGTTTTCGCAGTGCCGCCGTTTTTCCTTTTGAGAGCCAGTGAGGGCTTGTAATGGATATCACCAGTCTCGTCAGTCCAGAGAGCGTGGTGCCTTGCCTGAAAGTGACATCAAAGAAGCAGGCCCTTCAGGAGCTTGCCCGTCACGCCGCCCAGTTGACCGGTCTTCATGAGCGGGCCATCTTCGACACCCTGTTGGAGCGCGAGCGCCTTGGCACAACTGGTGTGGGCAATGGCATTGCCATACCGCATGGCAAAATGGCCGCTTTGGATCGTTTGTATGGTGTTTTTGCCCGTCTTGAACGTCCCGTTGACTTCGAGTCCATCGACGAACAGCCTGTTGATCTGATTTTTCTGCTTTTGGCCCCTGAATGTGCCGGTGCTGATCATCTGAAGGCGCTGGCCCGTGTATCGCGTCTTCTGCGTGACCGTGCCATGTGCGAGAAGTTGAGGGCAACGTCATCGGCCGATGCGCTGTATGTTCTCCTTGCCAACAGTGAAGCACAGGCAGCCTGATCTGCGGCCAGGCATTCAGGAACAATAAAAAACGGGCTGGCTTTATGTGCCAGCCCGTTTTCTTTCCGGGGATCGCCTACCTGCCTAGCCAAAAGCCTCTATCATTGTTTCGATCCGCGTTGGGTCGTGCTCGCTCATAACCTGCCGGGCATGTTCTTCTGCTGCCCAGTAGGCAAGGTGGCGGATTCTGTTCTTGACCCTGGGCAGGCTTCCGGCAGCCATGGAAAGCTCCCGGATGCCAATACCAACCAGAAGCGCTGCCAACCGTGGATCGCCGGCAATTTCCCCGCAGACGCTGACCGGTATGCCGGCCCGGAGGGCAGCCCCGGTTGTAAAGTGAATCAGGCGCAGAACAGCAGGGTGGGTCGGATTGTACAGATGGGCTACTTCCTGGTCTGTACGATCTATGGCCAAGGTATACTGGGTCAGGTCATTGGTGCCGATGGCAAAGAAGTCTGATGCTGTTGCCAAGGCATCGGCGGCCAGTGCCGCGCCCGGAACCTCGATCATAACACCCAGGGGAGGGATGGTATCCGGTACCGGGATCCGCGTTTTCTTCAGGCGGCTGTGCACGGCGCCAAGACATTCGCGTACAGCCGTAATTTCTGACACGGTGCAAACCATGGGGACCAGAATACGTACAGGGCCGTGTACGGCAACCCGCAGAATGGCGGCAAGCTGGGCTTCAAGGACTGCGGGTGAGGACAGGAGAAAGCGGACAGCCCGCAACCCCAGTGCCGGATTAGCCGGCATGCTGCCCCCCAGCGCCGTTGTCAGCTTGTCACCCCCCGCATCCAGAATGCGTATGGTGACCGGCTTGCCTTCCATGCGCTGTACAACCGTCTTCAGGGCCCTGTATTGTTCATCTTCGTCGGGCCAGTCCGGTCGGTTCATATACATGAATTCGCTGCGGAACAGGCCAATTCCCTCAGCCCCGGATGAGAGGATCGTATCGATCTCGCCGGGGAGCTCAATGTTTGCCATCAGACGTATTGTGGTTCCGTCAGAGGTCACTGCCGGCAAATCCCGCAGCCGCCCCAGATTGCGGCAGCTTCTCAGGAAGTCGGCGCGCCGGATGCGGTATGAGGCCAGCGTGTCCTGATCCGGGTTGATCACCACCGTACCGGTGACCCCGTCCAGGATGATCGTATCTCCTCTTTGTACCGAACTCATGATATCCGGCACAGCCAGTACGGCCGGGAGCCCCAACGAGCGGGCCATAATGGCCGTGTGACTTTCTGCTCCGCCACAGGCTGTGACAAAGCCTGCTACAGTCTCTGGATCAAGCAGGGCTGTATCGGCAGGTGTCAGCTCGTGGCTGACAATAACGGCATTGCGGGGCAGGTTCTGGAATGCCTTTTGTGGTGCTGCAGACAGATGGCGGATCAGCTTGTTCCCGATATCACGGATATCATCGGCCCGCTGTTGCAGATAGGGGTCATCCATGGCCTGGAAGGCATCGTTCAGGGCTGATATTTCATAACGAACGGCGGCTTCGGCATTGATGCGGTCGTGTTCGATTCTGGTTTCCACCCCCCGGATCAACCGGGATCCTTTCAGCATGTGCCCATAGGCATCCAGAAGGAATCCCAATTCCTCTCCCGCTTGGGCAGGTAGGTCGCCGGCTTTTTCCCGCAGGGTTTCCAGTTCGGTGCTGGCATCGGCCACAGCTGTGGTAAAGCGCTTCTTTTCTGCATCCACCCGGGATGCCGGTATTCGGTGCTCTGGTGCGTGTACATCACCGGGTTCGTGCAGACAGGCAACGCCAATGACAATGCCGGGTCCTACGCCGTGTCCGTGCAGAACGGCGCTTCCTGCCGCTTCGCTATGATCGGGCCTAGTCTTCATCGAACTTTTCGTCAACCAGCTTTCCAAGGCCTTCCAGAGCATCTCGTGCCTGTGGCCCTGTGGCGCGCATTTCAATGATGGTACCCGTTGATGCGGCCAGCATCATCAACCCCATGATGGATCGCCCCGATACCGTTTGCCCCCGGTTGCAGACCTGGACATCAGCCTGGAATGTTTCGGCAAGTTTGACGAAACGTGCGGCAGCTCTGGCATGCAGGCCCCTGGTGTTGCGGATTTCCGCACGCCGGACCATGGTCCCGTCCTCAAGGGTTTCAATGGTAAAGGATGCTATCTCATGCTGGGGCTCCATGTGCATGGACGGCTGTCTCCTTTCTGATGACTGTTCTGTGTTGACTGACCAGAACCGGTGTCAGTGGTCGGTCAGGAGTTTCGAGGCAACGTTGATATATTTGCGCCCGGCGTCCTGCGCGGCAAGGACTGCCTTTTCCAGAGACATGTCATGGCGGACACTGGCCAGCTTGATCAGCATTGGCAAATTGACACCGGCAATGACCTCAACCTGTGCCCGCCCCATGATGGATATGGCCAGATTCGATGGCGTACCACCGAACATGTCTGTCAGAACCACAACACCGTTCCCGGTTTCTACCGAGGCAACCTTGTCCAGGATGTCGGCCCTGCGTTGTTCCATGTCATCTTCAGGGCCAATGCATACGGCTGCGGTTCCTGCCTGATGGCCAACAACGTGTTCCAGGGCGGCGATCATTTCCTCGGCCAGGCGACCGTGAGTGACCAGTACCATACCGATCATGATTGTATTTCCTTCATAGACCCCTGTAATGTCTGGCTCTGTGATGGCAGGGCAGAGATATCCCTGTGCCTGAGGATGGGGTTATAGTTTTGCTCTGTCAGCCAGGCATGGATCTGTCTGGCCGTAAAGACAGATCGGTGTTGTCCGCCGGTGCAGCCGACGGCAATGGTCAGGTAACTGCGCCCTTCAGATTGGTAACGCGGCAGGATGGGGTGCAACAAGGTTTTCACACTCTCAAGAAAAGGCGCGAAAACAGGGTCTTCCGCGACATACTCCCCGACCTCGGGATCTTCACCGGTTTTGGTTTGTAGGTGGTCAACATAGTAGGGATTACGTAGGAAACGCACGTCCAGAACGATATCTGCTTCCCTGGGCAAGCCATTCTTGAAACCAAAGGACATAACCGTAACCTGCATCCGCGACCGACAGTCGGTCCTGTAGCGTTCCTCGATCAGGGAACGGAACTCATTGTGGCCCAGACGCGAAGTGTCGACAACAAGGTTGGCAACCGCCTTCAGTGGAGCCATGATCCGGCGCTCCAGGGCAATGCCATCGCTGACGGGCAGGTCACTCTTTGTCGGGTGGCGCCGCCGGGTTTCGGTAAAACGGCGAATCAGGACGTCGTCGTCAGCATCAAGAAAGAGCAGGTGTACGTCTACGTTCGGGCGTTTCTGCAGTCCATCAAGAATACCCCTGAACCAAGTCGCATCCAGATCCCGGGTCCGGATATCAATACCAAGAGCCAGAAAATGTGGTTGCCTTGGTGTATCCTGCATCTCCATTCCGGGGCCAAGGCTCAACAGGCCGTCCAGCAGCACAAGGGGGAGATTGTCGACAACCTCGTAGCCAATGTCTTCCAGTACATTCAGGGCGGTGGATTTCCCAGCCCCGGACAGTCCCGTGACGATTACCAGACGTGTTGTGTCCTGGATTGGTCCTGAAGTCTCTGTCGTCGCGTTGGGATTTATCATGATACGGGGATAATTTCTCCTGTGGCCAGCCGGAGTGCAAGACGAACGTGGGCTGTTGCAGACACCCGGAATGGATCAATCCATACCCGACGTACGGGAACGCTGCAAAGCAGAACCTGATCCGTTTCGGGAAGTCGTTCGGTTTCTCCGCCTGCCCTCAGGTCACACAGAAGCGAAACCGGTACCGGTCCACAGGAAGGAACCGGAACAATTCCAAGCCCACGTACTTCCAGAAAGCCGGCCAGGCGATCGGGTGGAAAGGCAACAAGCTGTCCGTTTCTGGCATCGATGCGACACAGGTCGTCCGCCACCAGCTGTGCACCCTCATCAACAAGCCGCAGCGCCAGGTCGGACTTGCCGCTTCCCGATGCGCCCCGCAGGATAACGCCGTGACCGTGGACAGCAATACATGTGGCGTGAATGTGTTCCATCAACCCGGAGGGTGAGAGTCCTGTTATGGAAAGTCAATCCTTGCCGTATGTCCATGATGCAGGTGTGTGGCAATTGTGAGGGTCCTGCTGTTTGTGCTATCGTCGCTGCGGTGCGTTTCTGTGGTAAGGTGGGTCACGCGTGATGGGATTCCGGACAGGGCAATGCAAGGCCAGGCAGTCGAGGCCGCCCTTTATATTCCGGCTTGGGCCATTGTTCGTGTTGATCTCTTTTCTGTCAGCATTCTTGCTGCCTTTGCATGGCTATGGCTTCGGGCTGAGCCTTGACGAGATGTACCGTATGTCTCTTCGTCACGAGAATGAAGGTGTTTTGCCGGGGTATGTCGTCAACCGCGGTATGGCACCGTGGCCGGAGCCAAAGCCACCGACTCCGGCCGAGCGGGAAGCGGATACGGGGGCCGGGGTTCTGTCCCTGCCTTTGACGGAGCCTCTGCAATGGCCTCAGGTTGTGAAAGAGGTTGCCACCGGTAATCCTGGGCCATTTGCTGTGGATGCGGTGCGTCGTCGTGCCCGGAGCGATGATGCTGAGGCGGTTGAACTTCTGGCGTGGATGTATGCGGGGGGTGTTGGTGTCCACAAGGACCTTGCACAGGCATTCGAGCTGTATCTGAAGGCAAGTCGGCTTGGGGTAACAACCGCAAAGGATAATGCCGGCTCTGTTTACAAGTCCATGACGGTTGCGGAGCGTCGAACAGTCTTCAACCCTTTTAATTGATTCTTTGCTGCCTGTTTCTGACAGTGGGTCGTATAGCGTCTGTTGTCGGTACAGGAAAGATTCTGTCCATATATGGCTTTTTCCGGCATGCTTCGGAAAACTGCCGGGGCGGGCTTTGTTCCTCGTGAAAATTTTGTGTCCACAAAACGACTTGTGATCGTGAAACCCTTGAATTCCGGATCATTCAGGAGTTTCCTTATGGGGGTTTGCGCCCTTTGTCACCAAGCCACATGTTCGGGACACATGTACCATGGCATCTCATTCAAAGTCGTCCGGACCAGATCTCGTTAATCGTGTTGTTGAACTTGTCCGGGATCGTCTTGCGGGCGATCGGGCTGTCATTGCCGAAGCTCTCTTGCGGCAGTATGCAGGGGTCATGCCCCCTGTTGACCTGGAAGAGATGGACCCGGGTCAGCTCTATGGCATGGTGGTGTCGCTGTTGTCCTTTGCCCGTCATCGCAAGCCAAAACAGGCCAAGATACGGGTCTTCAACCCCAGAATTGACGAGGATGGCTACACAACGGATCATACCGTTGTCGAGTTGGTCAGCGATGACATGCCCTTTATCGTTGATTCCGTTGTGGCGTCCCTGTCCAGCATGGGGCTGAACGTTCTCGTTGTTATCCATCCCGTATTGCATGTTCGCCGTTCGGAAGACGGGACCCTTGTTGACATCCTTGACCCCGATGCACCACTGGGCAAGGGTTGTGAGGCTGATTCAGTCGTCCACATAGAGATCTTCGAGCAGAGCGACCCAAAAATTATCGCGATTATAACCCAGGATCTGGAAGCTGTTCTGCGTGATGTCCGGCAGGCTGTTGAAGACTGGAAGCCGGTTCAGGAGCGTGTGCTGGCTGTTACGTCCGAGGTCAAGCGGGAGAAGGGGCCAAAAGCACCCGCTGGCGAGGATGTGCAGGATGTTTGTGATTTCCTCGCTTGGCTGGCCGACAACCACTTTACGCTTCTGGGTTACCGCCGTTATGATATCAGGCAGAAGGGTGGTTCGGATGCCGTTGTGTCTGCTGAAGTGGGCGAAGGTCTTGGTATCCTGCGTAATGCGGACTATCTGGTGTTTGACGAAGTTCGTAACCCATCAGATCTGCCCCCTGAAATGGTGGCCTTTGCCTCGCACTCCAATCGTCTCCTGATTACAAAATCAAACCGTTTGTCCCGGGTTCACCGGGCCGTGCCGATGGATGTGATTTGCGTCAAGCGCTTTGGTGCCGGGGGCAAGATTGCCGGCATCGAAATGTTTGTCGGGTTGTTTACATCCAATGTCTACACGAACAGCGCCGGTTTTGTGCCTGTTCTGCGCACCAAGATCGATCGCATCATGCGGCGTACCGGCCTGCGTCCGGGCAGCCATGATGGCAAACGTCTCCTCAGTATTCTGGAAAATCTTCCGCGTGATGAGCTGTTCCAGGCCAAGGATGAGGAGCTGGAGACGATATCGGTTGGTATTCTGCACTTGCAGGATCGTCACCGCACGGCTGTCTTTATTCGTGTTGATGAATTCGGGCGTTTTGTCTCGGTTCTGGTGTTTGTGCCGCGGGATCGTTTCGATACCGATTTGCGTCTGACGATCCGTCGTATTCTTGAAGAGAGTCTGGATGCGGAACAAACGGGCTATTACACTCAGGTGACCGATGCGCCGCTGGCCCGTCTTCATGTTTTGCTGAAAGCCAGGAACAAGAAGGGAACCCTGCCGGCCTTTGATGTCGAGGCGATTGAAAAGCAGATTGCCGAGGCGGCCCGGGCATGGTCCGACCAGTTCCAGGAAGCTATCCTCCAGGCAAAGGGGGAGGAAAGGGGCAGTCGTCTGGTGCGCCGTTACGGCAACGCGTTCCCGAACTTCTACAAGGAGCGCTACAGCGCCGCTGCGGCTGTTTACGATATTGACCGTATCGAAGAGACCTTGGGCGGGAATTTGGCCCTGAATTTGTACCGTCCGCTGGAAGCAGCCGAGAACGAGGTACGCTTCAAGGTCTATCGGGCCGATAAACCAGTCCTGTTGTCCGATATTTTGCCGATGATGGAAAATATGGGTTTCCGGGTCAGCGGCGAGATGCCGTTCCAGGTCAAGATGGAAGATCTGAAGCGTTCGGTCTGGATCCATGAATTCTCCATGTCCTCGGCAGATGGGTCGCCGGTGCGGGTCAACGAAATTCGCGCCGCGTTCCATGATGCTTTCCAGCGTGTCTGGGCCGGGGATATTGCCGACGATGGTTTCAACTGCCTAGTCGTGACCACGGGGCTGCTGTGGCGTGAAGTGGTTATGCTGCGGGCTTATGCCAAGTACCTGCGGCAGGCTGCCTTTACGTTCTCCCAGGGGGCCATCGAGGCAACCATGGTCAAGAACGGGGCTATTGCCCGTCAGCTTGTTCGTTTGTTCCATGCCCGCTTTGATCCGGTTGGTGCATCCGGTGATACAGAAATCCTGACCCGCAAGATTCTGGAAAGCCTGGAGCATGTCAGCTCTTCCGACGAAGACCGGATTATTCGTCGCTACCTGAACCTGATTCATTGCACCCTGAGAACGAACTTCTATCAGAAAGCTGCTGACGGTCGGCCGAAGAGCTATATTTCTTTCAAGATTGACAGTCGGCGGGTCGAGGATCTTCCCCTTCCCCGCCCCAATGTCGAGGTGTGGGTTTACAGCCCCCGGGTCGAAGCAATCCATCTGCGTGGTGGCAAGGTAGCGCGTGGTGGGATCCGCTGGTCAGATCGTCGCGAGGACTTCCGTACCGAAATTCTGGGGCTGATCAAGGCCCAGATGGTCAAGAACGCCGTGATTGTTCCGGTCGGGTCAAAAGGTGGCTTTGTGGTCAAGAATCCTCCCCATGAAGGGGGGCGTGAAGCCTATATGGCAGAGGGAATTGAGTGTTACCGGACCCTGATGCGTGGCCTTCTTGATCTGACAGACAATCTGGTGGGGGGGAGTGTTGTGCCGCCCTCCGATGTCGTTCGCCATGATGATGACGATCCGTACTTGGTCGTTGCTGCGGACAAGGGAACAGCGACTTTTTCTGATATCGCAAATGGCATTTCAGCCGAATACGGGTTCTGGCTTGATGATGCGTTTGCGTCCGGTGGTTCACAGGGATACGACCACAAGATTATGGGGATTACGGCCCGCGGCGCATGGGAGGCGGTGAAGCGGCACTTCCGCGAAATGGGGCGGGATATCCAGACCCAGGACTTTACCTGCATTGGCGTCGGCGACATGTCGGGGGATGTGTTCGGGAATGGCATGCTGCTGTCACGCCACACGCGTTTGCTGGCTGCCTTCAACCATATGCACATCTTTATTGATCCCAATCCGGATACAAAGGCGAGCTATGACGAGAGGGAGCGGCTGTTCCGCCTGCCCCGTTCAACGTGGGCCGACTACAATTCATCCCTTATCTCGGCGGGTGGTGGTGTCTTTGAGCGTACGGCCAAGAAGATTCCGGTCAGTCCACAAATGCGGTCTCTCTTCGGGATTGAGACTGACAGTCTTACGCCCAATGAATTGATTCTGATCCTGTTGAAGGCGCATGTTGACCTGCTGTGGTTCGGTGGTATCGGGACGTATGTCAAGGCTGCGACTGAAACCAATGCCGAAGCTGGTGACCGTGCCAACGACGCTGTCCGGGTCAACGGAAAGGATATCAGGGCCAAGGTTATCGGAGAGGGAGCTAATCTGGGTGTGACCCAGCGTGGCCGTATTGAAATGGCCGGTGCCGGCGTTCGCCTGAACACCGATGCGATTGATAACTCCGCCGGTGTCGACTGCTCTGACCATGAGGTCAACATCAAAATTCTCCTCAACCGGGTTGTTGCTGACGGGGATATGACCCTGAAACAGCGCAACACATTGTTGGCTGAGATGACTGATGAGGTGGCCGAGCTGGTTCTGCGGGACAATTATCTACAGACCCAGGCAATTTCCCTCTCCCAGTACCGTGGTGCGGCTCTTCTGGATCAGCAGAGCCGTCTGATGCGGATGCTGGAAAAAGCGGGGCGCCTGGATCGTGGTATCGAGTATCTGCCCGATGATCTGGAGGTTGCCGAGCGGATTGCGGCCCGGCGCAGCATGGCCCGTCCTGAGCTTGCGGTTCTGATCGCCTATTCCAAGATGTGGTTGTTTGACGAGATTCTTGAAAGTGATCTCCCTGATGATCCCTCCATGGAAGAAGATCTGGTCAGTTATTTCCCCGAACGCCTGCGTGGCCCGTGGGTACGACAGATCCTGGAACACAAGCTGAAGCGGGAAATTATTGCGACCCATGCCGCCAACAGCATGATCAACCGTGTGGGTGGAACGTTTGTCACCCAGATTATGGAAAAAACAGGGGCCAAGCCGGCGGATGTAGCCCGTGCCTATATCGTGATCCGGGATGCATTCGGGCTGAGAGCCTTGTGGAACGAGGTGGAAGCCTTGGATAACAAGGCTCCGGCAGAGGCCCAGCTGGCCATGTTGACGGAAGCCAACCGGCTTGTGGAAAGGGGAACCTTGTGGGTCCTGCGCCATGGTGACCATGTTACTTCGGATCAGGGAGCCTTGACGGCAACCCTGCGGGAGGGAGCCGAAGCTCTGGCCTCTTCTGTCAGCAGTGCCTGTCCTCCGGATCTGCAGGCGGTTATCCAGTCCAGGAAGCAGGATATGGTAGGCAAGGGTGTTCCGGCGGCCTTGGCTGATCGTACGGCCTCTCTGGTTCTGTTGGCCTCTGTTCCTGATGTGGTTCGGCTGTCCCGTGACCTTGGTGTGACCGAGGTTCGTGCCGCCGCCCAGTATTTCGCCGTTGGTTCGCGCTTTGGTCTGGGATGGCTGCGTGCGGCATCCGAGAACCTGACCCAGGGCAGTCACTGGGAGAAGTTAGCTGCTGCTGCTGTGACAGATGAACTGTATGCCCTGCAACGCGGGGTGACGGCCCGTATTCTGGGTGAAACATCTGACAGTCTGTCCCCGATCGAGGCCATTGACTCCTGGGCCGAAAATTATAAGGCAGCGGTTCTGCGGACGGACCAGCTTCTGGTCGAGATGCGTTCAGCACCGGCAGTTGACTTGGCTATGTTGACTGTTGCCAGCCGCCAGTTCGGTAGCCTGGCAGGGGTCTAGACCTTGTGCACAAGCGGGGTGGAGCATGCCACCCCGTTTTCGCGCTTTGTCTTGTGAGGTATAATCGACGCGTTTGATGCCGTAGGATGCTGCCCTCCGTCCTTTCTGTGCAGGGGTTCGCGTTTTACTTCTGCCAGAAACTGTTGTGGATGGTCTGATGTCTTCCAGGACCTCCTTGCCTGTTCCTGACCTTGAGGTCATCAATCAGAAGCCATCTGTGCCTTCTGCCGCTCCCCCGCTGCTGTTTGTCCATGGTGCTTTCTGCGGAGCCTGGGTCTGGCAGGAAAACTTTCTGCCTTGGTTGGCTGGCCAGGGGTTTGACGTGTATGCCTTGTCCCTGAGAGGACACGGAGCCAGTGGTGGTTACGAGCATCTGTCTGGAACTCACGTGTTTGAATATATGGCTGACGTGCTTTCCGTTATGGATCGTCTTCCCGCGCCACCAATTCTTGTGGGCCATTCCATGGGCGGCATGGTTGTCCAGAGGGTGATCGAATCTTTTGACGTGCAGGATTTTTCTGTGAAGCGTCCTGTGCAGGGGGCTGTCCTGATGTCATCGGTGCCCCCGGGCGGATTATGGGGAACGTCGCTTCATATGATGACGCATGATCCATCGCTGTTGCTCCAGATTGTCGCCCTGCAAAATTTCGGGATGTCAGCCCTGTCGCCCCAGACAATTCACCGTGCCATGTTTTCCCCGACGGAACCGATGGAGGAAACGCGTGTTTATCTTGAGCGCCTGCAGCCGGAGTCCGTTGCCATTCAGTCGGATATGACGCTGGCCCCGCCCCCTGTTCCTGCCAATGGGCGGAGCATACCCATGCTTGTGATTGGTGCCTCGGAAGACAGCTTTGTACCGCCCTGGATGGCCCACCTGACAGCCCGGTATTACGGCGCGGAGTCCCAAGTCCTGAACGGCGTGGGTCATGCCATGATGCTGGGCACGCTATGGCACCAGGCTGCTTCTGTCCTGAGGGAATGGCTCTGGCGCCACTGGCCACCGGCGGGTGGGCGAGGCTGACCGGCAGAGGCTGTGTGCAAGGCATCAACCGGTCAGCAATGGATTACACGATGCGGCAGGCTTCCTCAAAAGCCAGGCGCGGGCTGCGCGGATATAGCTTCGATGGATCCCCATAGCCCAGATTGCATAAAAAATTGGCCTTGAAGCGACCATCAGGGAAGAAAGCGGCATTAAGTTTATCGGGGTTGAAGCCACTCATGGGCCCGCAGTCCAGTCCAAGCGACCGGGCGGCCATAATCAGGTACCCCCCCTGCAGGGAGCCATTACGGAAGGCTGTTTCTGCCGCATGGGCGGCGTTACCGGCAAACCAGCTGCGGGCATCGGCATGTGGGAACAGGGTGGGAAGGTGATCATAGAAAGCGGTGTCGTATGCAACAATGGCTGTTGCCGGCGCATTCATGGTTTTTTCAACGTTGCCCTCATCCAGTGCAGGACGCAGACGTTCTTTGCCTTCTGGCGTGGTGACGAAGACCACCCGCATGGGGGAGCAGTTGGCAGCTGTCGGTCCCATCCGGGCCAGGTTCCACAGGGCTTTCAGGGTTGCCTCTGGAACAGGCTTCTTGTTCCAGCCATTGTGGGTACGGGCATCGATGAAGAGTTGGGCCAGTGCGGCCTTGTCCAGGGAAGAAGACACAGATCAGGCTCCTTGTCACCGGGGTTGGATCCGGCGATTGTAGCATCGCCGGATCTGTGGGTCATCCGGGCAGGACTTTATTTTGGCTCAAGCCTCAAAGCCCCGTCCAGGCGGATGGTTTCTCCATTCAGCATGGGATTGTTCACAACAGCCAACACCATGTGACCAAATTCTTCCGCTTGTCCCAGGCGTCGAGGGAACAGGGTTCTGGACACAAGGCTGCTATGTACGTCGCGTGGAAGTCCGGCAATCATTGGCGTTTCGAACAGTCCGGGCGCAATACACATGACCCGGATGCCATGAGGGGCAAATTCCCGCGCTGCCGGCAGGCTGAGCGCGGCAACACCTCCTTTCGAGGCAGCATAGGCGGCTTGGCCAATCTGACCGTCAAACGCGGCAATAGAGGCGGTATTAACGATAATCCCCCGTTCTTCGTCCAGTCCGATGGGGTCTGTCTCCATCATGTCGGATGCCGCCTGGCTCATGACATGGAATGTCCCGACCAAATTTATGGCGATGGTTTTGTGGAAACCTGCCGGATCCATGGGGCCATTGCGACCAACAATACGGCCACCATGAACAATCCCGGCGCAGTTGACACAAATTCGGGCCGGGCCATGTGTAGCTTTTGCCGTCTTCAGGGCTGTGTGCACAGAGCCAGGGTCTGTGACATCACAGGTTATGGGTGTTGCCCCGGTTTCCTGTGCCGCTTCTTCCAGGCGGCTGGTATCGGTATCCAGTATGCTGACCCTTGCTCCGGCCCGAACAAGGACACCAGCCGTTGCCCGTCCCAACCCGGATGCTCCACCGGTTATGATTGCAGCGAGTCCCTTTATATCCATCAATGATCCCCCATCTGGATACGGTCTTTGGCTGACTGTATGCAAAGCCCGCCGCGATGTACATGCTCACACGGCAAAAACGGGGCAGGAGGTGCAGTTTTATATTCGCTGTCTTGGCGTCGGCTGTGGAATGCGTCACAGTCTCTTGTTATGCCCGTTCAGAGCAGGAGAGTCGGGTGTCAGAGTCGCCGATCTTGTGGCAACCTTCGGATGAACGTATCCGGGCGAGCAATCTCTTCTCGTTCATGACCCGTATCAATGACCGGTACGGCGTCTCGCTTGCTGACTATGAGTCGCTGCATCGCTGGTCCGTCGAGAATATTCCCGCTTTCTGGCAAGAAGTCTGGACGTTCTGTGAACTGATCGGTGATCCGGGATCGGTTGTTGTTGATGATCCCGGTCGTTTGCCCGGTGCCCGCTGGTTTCCCGAAGGCCGTGTCAATTATGCCGAGAACCTGTTGCGGCCCCGCCCGGCGGATGCTCTGGCCGTTGTCTTCCGTGGCGAGGACAAGGTGCAGCGCCGTCTGACGTATGGGCAGCTGTGTGAGCAGGTATCACGGGCCAGGCAGGCGTTACAGGCTGCCGGTGTGGTCTGTGGTGACCGGATTGCCGCGTATATGCCCAACATGCCCGAGACCCTGATCCTGATGCTGGCAGCCGTATCGATCGGGGCTGTTTGGTCTTCAGCATCCCCGGATTTTGGTGTTCAGGGTGTCCTTGATCGTTTCGGTCAAATAGAGCCTGTCGTCCTGTTGACCGTGGATGGCTATCATTACAACGGCAAAAGTCATGATATCCGCGACAAGGTGCGGGCTGTTGCCCAAGGCATTCCGTCCTTGCGCACGGTTGTTGTTGTGCCCTACGTAACCGAGAAGCCAGATATTTCGTCTGTACCGAAGGCGGTATCTTGGGACCAGTTTCTCGGTGGTTTTGTTCCGGGCAAGCTGGACTTTGTCCGCCTGCCGTTTGATCACCCGTTGTTTGTGATGTTTTCATCCGGAACAACAGGGGTCCCGAAGTGCATTGTGCATAGCCATGGCGGTACCTTGCTCCAGCAGGTCAAGGAGCATGTCCTCCATTGTGACGAGAAAGCTGGAGACCGGGTCTTCTACTTCACCACCTGCGGCTGGATGATGTGGAACTGGCTGGTGTCGGCCTTGGCTGTCAAGGCTGCCTTGATGCTGTACGACGGGGCGCCATCCTGGCCTTCGGGAAACGCAATGTTTGATTATGCCCAGGCAGAGCGTTTCACATTCTTCGGAACGTCAGCCAAATGGATCGATGCCATTCGCAAGGATGGCCTGCGCCCGCGTGATACCCACGATCTGTCCAGCGTTCGTGTTATTGCCTCGACGGGTTCTCCTTTGGTTCCTGAATCTTTTGACTACGTATACGATGCGATCAAGCCTGATGTTCTGCTGGCGTCCATTTCCGGCGGAACAGACATTGTGTCCTGCTTTATGCTGGGCAACCCCTTGGGGGCGGTCCGTCGTGGTGAGATCATGGGGCGGGGGCTTGGGCTGGCGGTTGATGTCTTCGATGAGGCCGGCAAGCCAATACGGGGTGAGAAGGGTGAACTGGTGTGCACCAAGGCATTTCCAGCTGTTCCGGTTGGCTTTTGGGGTGATGCCGATGGTGCAAAGTTCCGCAGTGCCTATTTTGAACGTTTTCCCGGAATCTGGACCCACGGTGATTGGGTCGAGCTGACCGGCAGCGGCGGGATTATTGTCTATGGGCGATCCGATGCAACGCTGAATCCTGGTGGTGTGCGGATTGGTACGGCAGAGATCTATCGCCAGGTCGAGAAGTTGGAAGAAGTTGTTGAGTCTTTGGTCGTAGGGCAGGACTGGGACAATGATACCCGTGTTATCCTGTTTGTTCGCCTGCGCCCCGGTGTGTCATTGGATCCTGCCCTGCAGGACCGTATCCGCAAGACAATACGCGAGAACTGCACGCCACGTCATGTGCCGGCCCGCATTGTCGAAGTGGCCGACATTCCGCGAACCAAGTCCGGAAAGATTGTCGAGTTGGCTGTGCGCGAGGTTGTGCACGGGCGCCCAGTCAAGAACATGGAAGCCTTGGCCAACCCGGAAGCCTTGGCTCATTTTTCCAACCGTCCCGAGTTGTCCACCTGATTGTTGATGGCACGGGAGGGTGCCCTTCCGACATAAAGATATCCTTATGTGTTCTTGTGTCTCTTTTCTGTGTCTGGTACAGACAGATCCGGCCTTTGGCGCTGCCGTGTGTCCGGGCCTGTGAATCAATCTGGAATGCGGAGCATCGCCATGAGTTTTACCGATTGCAAGGTCAAGGATATTGGGTTGGCTGACTGGGGTCGCAAGGAAATTGTGATCGCTGAAACCGAAATGCCGGGCCTCATGGCCCTGCGTGAGGAATACGGTGCCGAAAAGCCCCTGAAGGGCGCGCGGATTGCCGGTTGCCTTCACATGACCATCCAGACAGCCGTTCTGATCGAGACACTGGTTGCGCTGGGCGCCCAGGTGCGTTGGTCATCCTGCAATATTTTCTCCACACAGGATCAGGCCGCAGCTGCGATCGCCGCGGCAAAGATTCCCGTCTTTGCTTGGAAAGGAATGAGCGAGGAAGAGTTCTGGTGGTGCATTGAACAGACGATCCATGGACCCGATGGCTGGCGTCCGAACATGATCCTTGATGATGGTGGCGACCTGACCCAGTTGATGCACGACAAGTATCCTGCATTGCTGGACGATGTTCGCGGTATCTCGGAAGAAACCACGACAGGTGTGTTGCGTCTCTATGACATGGCCCGCCAAGGCAAGCTGCGTGTCCCGGCGATCAACGTCAACGACAGTGTCACCAAGTCAAAGTTTGACAACAAGTACGGCTGCCGTGAGTCCCTGGTTGATGGTATCCGCCGTGCGACAGACGTTATGCTGGCCGGGAAAGTGGCGGTTGTTGCCGGCTTTGGTGACGTGGGCAAGGGTTCTGCGGAATCGCTCAGGGCTTCGGGATGCCGTGTCATCGTGACGGAAATTGATCCTATCTGCGCCTTGCAGGCTGCGATGGAAGGCTATGAAGTCACGACGATGGAAGAAGCTGCTCCGCGTGGGGATATTTTTGTCAGCACGACCGGGAATGTGGACATTATTACGGTTGACCATATGCGTGCCATGCACGACCGAGCCATTGTTTGCAACATCGGCCATTTTGACAATGAAATCCAAGTTATTGGACTGCGTAATTTCAAGTGGCACAATGTCAAGCCTCAGGTTGACGAGATCGAGTTCCCCGACGGGAAGCGCATCATCCTGTTGGCTGAAGGGCGCTTGGTCAATCTGGGTTGTGCAACCGGTCATCCCAGCTTTGTGATGTCTGCTTCCTTTACCAACCAGGTATTGGCCCAAATTGAACTCTGGAAGAACTACGCCAGCTATCAGAAGGACGTCTATGTCCTGCCTAAGGTTCTGGATGAGAAGGTTGCCGCTCTGCATCTGGAAAAGCTGGGCGTGAAGCTGACGAAGCTGACCAAGGCCCAGGCCGACTACATTGGTGTCAGCGTCGAGGGGCCTTTCAAGTCCGACGCATACCGTTACTGACCGGACTTCTGACTGGGTTCAGGCATACAGAAGACCCCTCTGTTATAGAGGGGTCTTTCTTTTATCCTGTCTCTTATTTCAGATGTTCCCGACGGTACGTCTCGACAATCTTGTCGTACTCTCCGCTGGCCCGTATTTTTGCCAGACCTTCATTAAAAGTTTCATGAAGTTTCGGTGCATCCTTGATCGCACGGCTGACCAGAAAGTAACTGCGATCTTCCTGTTGCTTGTGTGTGGAAGGCGAGAAGCCATCGGTGGTGCCAAAGGTCCTTTTCAGCTCGTGGGCCACCACAATCTCGTCATCAACGATCAGGTCGGTGCGGCTGCTTTCCAGCATGCGCATGCAGCTTTCCAGAGATGCAGGGCGCTGCAGCTCCATGGAATACTCGCGGATGATTTCTGTAAAGGGCTCAACAGTCCAGCCAAGGGGTACACACAGGCGCATGCTGTTCCACTCACCCTTCAGGGCTTCAATGTGCTGTGAGCGGGCGAAGAATACGCGCTTGTAGATGTGCAGAGGCTCGGAGAAGAGAAAATCTTTCTCGCGCTCGGAATCCTTGAAGTAGGGAAAGGTTGCCGGGAATTCACCACTTTTTGCCTGTTCGTATCCGCGCTTCCAAGGCATCCACAGCATTTTTGGTTCGGGCATGTCCATAGCCTTGAAAACTGCGCGCACCAGAATTGTGGACAGTCCGCCTTGGGGCAGGTTTTCACCGGAATAGGGGGCATAGTCTCCGGTTACCAGCGACAGCGGATCTTGTGCTGCAGACGGCCCGGCATGTATGCAGAACAGAAGAATAGCGAGCAGGGCAGGGAAGCGTTTCATCCTGTTTCTCCGTCTGTAGGGCCATAAGCTGCATCTGGATTGATACAGCGGCTCAATGCCATCAAGCTTGGGAAGATCAAGGGCTTTTTAGTGTATATTCCTTGGTAATACGGGCGTATTCTCCACTCTCGCGGATTGATTTCAGCCCCATGTTGAAAGACTCAACCAGCTTGTCGGCATCCGGCCACGCGCGGCTTATCATCAGATACGTTCTGTTTTCCCGGCGGTGATGGGGTGAGGCTGTAAAACCCTCTGTACTGCCAAAGGCTTGTTTGATTTCGTAAATGCCGACAATTGTTGCACATGGCACCAGGTCAACCCTCTTTCCCTGCAGCATCTTCATGCAGTGTTCCATACTGGCGGGTTGTTGCAGGGTCAGGGAGAATGTGTCCATAACCTCGCGGAAGGTTTCTACAATCCACCCTTGAGGAATGCAGATCTTCATGCTGGCCCAGGATCCGTTGACGGCATCGATGTCCAGAGAGCGGGTAAAGAACGAGACTTGATCTATGTGGAGCGGGTCTGTGAACAGGAAGTGCTGTTCACGTTCTTCGTCCTTGGCATAGGGGAACGTTGCCGCAATCTCACCGCCTTTGCTGCGTTCATAGCCGCGCTTCCAGGACTCCCACAGAATTTCTGGTTCAGCCATATTGGCAGCCTTGAAGGCAGCCATGACCAGCTGAGTTGATATGCCACCCCCGGGAAGTGTCTGGCCGGAGTAGGGCGGGTAGTCGCCTGTAACAACCGGCAATCCCTCTGCCATGGCGTATGGAGCGGGAAGGATGGCATACGCAAGCAGCAAGGCCCTCAGTGCCCTGAACAGCGTCATTCCGGGTCTCCCGCCGTTTCTGCTTATGGACAGCGGATTATAACACAGGAGCAGATTTCGCTTCAGGGAACAGTCCTGTTGTTTTCCGTAATGATATGTTTGTCAGGATATTGGGCTTGTTTCAGTGCCTCCTGTACGGCCCGGGCGGTCAGTAGTTCCGGCAGGATGATGCCATCCGGTCGTCCCGGGCCGTAAACTGCGTTAAAGGGAATGCCATATCGCCCGCGGCTGGCCATATACTGCGATATGGACGGATTCTGGCTGGTCCAGTCTGCTTGCATGGCCATAATGCCGGGTTGTGACAGAAGTGTGGAAACTGGTTCCTGCGACAGGACAACGGCCTTGTTCACTTGGCAGGTTATGCACCACCGTGCCGTAACATCGACAAAAACGGTTTGACCATTGGCAACGTGAGCGTCGATCATCTGTGTGTCGAACGCAACCCATCCTTCCTCTGGCTTGTCGGGTCCACGGTATTGGGCAATGATGACCGTGAGTAACCAGAAGGCAGTTGCCAAAAGTGCAAGCCCCATAATCTGACGCAAGCGGATCATCCAGTGTCCGGGCCGAGGCAGGCATTGCCCAAGTTGGGGAGTAATGGCCACCAGAAACCAGGGAAGGGCCATGCCAAATCCCATAACCGCGAATATCAACATGATATCCCATGGGCCTTGTGCTAGGGCAAATCCAACAGCGGTACCCAGAAATGGTGCCGAGCACGGAGTTGCCAGAAGGGTTGCAAAAACACTGTTGGCGAGGGATGGGAGCCATTGCGATGAGGATGGAAGCGATCTTTCCGTTGCCCGCGACAACCAGTTTGGCAGGCGAATATCAAACAAGCCCCAGAGATTCAGGGCAAAAACGGTCAGGATAATGACCAGAATTCCCAGGAACAGGGGATTCTGGAACTGAATGCCCCATCCAAGGGCCGCCCCACCTGCTTTCAGGGCTGCCAGTATGATTCCAATTCCCACAAAGGTCAGGACGACGCCGATACCGGATCCGGTGAATCCCATACGTATCTCGCGTTGGTTCCGTCCAGCATGATGGGCCAGATGCAGGATTTTTAATGACAGGATTGGCAAGACGCAGGGCATCAGGTTCAGGATCAGCCCGCCAATGAAAGCCAGTCCCAGCATGGCTACCAATCCCGGCTGGGAGAGTGTAGGTGACGGTGACGCGTGATCAGGTATCAGTTTGGTTTCTGTCCCCCTGTTTCCATCGACGAGGGTCAGTGTGAGGTGCTGGTCAAGAGCGGGACGTGTTCCCAGCTGCGTCTCCAGATAGATCCGTTTCCTGTCGCTGCTTGTTGTAACCGTTGGTCTGCGTGTGCCGACGAATTCAGGGTTGTCCCGTATGTCGTATTCAGCGAAGAGGTCTATGGCATCCGAGAAAGGCGTGTCTGATTCGGCTTCTATGCTCAGACGTGGCAGGCCGTCCTCTCCGGTTTTGTACGCAGCGGACAGAATACGAAGACCGTGATGGGAACCAGGAGCTTGCTTCTTGTATGCATTGATCTGTTTGGCATCTGCCGATATGGATCCTTCTCCATTCGGCAGCGTAAGGGCCAAGCTGACGGCTCCGGGTATGCAAATGTCCGAGCACACCAGATAGTCGACCCGTAGGTTGGCGTGGAGCGGTTTGGCCGGGTCCACGATCTGTGCCTCTATGGGCAGGGTGATATCACCTTCGTACCCAATGGTTTCAAGACCGGCCCAGGAAAATCGTGACGGAACGGGCCAGATGATTCTGGCATCAGCCAGATTCTCCGAATTGTCCCATGACAGGGTTGGGGGAAATCCAGCGTCACCAGGATTGCGCCAATAGATTTTCCAGCTTTTTTCCAGCTCAAAGCGAAGCCCGAGCAGAAGGGCGCTTTGTCCTTTTGTTGCTGTCTGTCCGGCCAGAAGACTGATGCGGGCCTCCGGGGTTGTGACAAAGAAGGCGGTGCTTTCCCCCTGTGCCCGCAACGGAGATATGGAGCAGGCTGTTATGAAAAGAAAAAACAGTAAATGACGCATCAGTGCCCCTTCTGGTGGCTTGGGCATGACTTTGGCCACCCGCTGTTGAAAGTAAGCCAGCCAGCCATAAACCAGCCTTTCCCGATTTCCCTGTCTAGGTATCGGCCCTGCTTCGTGAGACAATCGACCAAATGCCCCGCTTTGCACATTACATGGCTTGCACTGGCGCCCGTTAGCGAATAGATGGAGAGTCATGGGAAAAGCACAGCTCACATCAGGTTATATCGCCGGGAAATGTCTGGTCGCCATGCCAGCCATCAATGACCCGAATTTTGCCCGTACCGTCATATACGTTTGTGCCCATTCTGCGGAAGGTGCCATGGGGTTGGTTATAAACCGTCCTATCGCCCAAGTATCCTTTCCCGACATTCTGGAACAATTGGGTATTGAAAGTACACCCCATTGCAAGGATATCCGGGTTCATTTTGGTGGACCTGTTGAATCCGCACGCGGTTTTGTCCTGCATACGGCGGAATACAGCCAGCCAGCGACCTTGACCGTTGATTCAGACATTGCCCTGACGGCGACGACAGATGTTTTGCAGGCCATTGCGGCCGGAGAGGGGCCGCGTGCCAGCCTGATGGTGCTGGGTTACGCAGGTTGGAGCCCCGGTCAGCTGGACAGCGAGCTGAAAGAGAATGCCTGGCTGACTGTTGACGCTGATGAGGCCCTTCTTTTTGGCCAAGAAACAGAACAGAAGTGGGAGCGGGCCATCCGTAAACTGGGTTTTGAGCCGGCCATGTTGAGCGACACAGCCGGGCATGCCTGATCCGGCTTATGGGTTTATGCTGTGTTTTGCTGCTTTCCTGTGGTCGATTGTCGTTGCTTTAACCGGAGAACATGCAGTATTGTCCGCTTCCCCGCTGTGTAAGCGGCATGGTGGGACATTATAAAGCACTCGTAGCTCAGCTGGATAGAGTACTGCCCTCCGAAGGCAGGGGTCACAGGTTCGAATCCTGTCGAGTGCGCCATAAAAATCCCCGCGACTGAAACATGTCGCGGGGATTTTTGCTTTAAAAACAATGCATTAACGGGACCCCTTCTGCCCCCTCCGGGTTTGGGATACGTTAAACAGCGCGTTTTTGGATACATTTTTGGATACATTTTTGGATACATTGGGATCGCAACGTGACCAGTCGCTATATCGTACAACAAGGGCGTACACTCTATTTCCGGCGACGGGCACCCATCGATCTGGCACCTCAGCTGGGTCGTTTTGTGAAGATTGCGCTCGGCACAGACAGCTTCGATGTGGCACGGCGGCTTGTCGGTCACATCAATACTGCCGTCGATCAATCTATCGGGTTTCTTAACATCAGAAATACAACCTATAAGAGCTTCCTGTTTTCATGATATAGCTGGTGGGCCCTGTAGACAGTTTTCATTGGGATACCAAATGTCTCTTGGCTTCATTATTCGTGTCACAGGAGGTAACGGTGGTCACTGCAATCCATAAAAAGTTTGGTATAAGATTATGCTTGCGTGCAGCGTCCTTGGCGGCTTTCTGTATTCTTGTTGGCGGCATTTGGTCATCAGTTTACGCTGCCCAGAAAGTGACCTTGTACGGTGATAATGACTACGCACCCTATTCTTTTGATCGTGGTGGTAATCCCGGCGGTCTGTATGTTGATGTTTTACAGGAAGTGGCCCGTCGTATTGCTGGGGATTACGATGTTTCCATAGTGATGGTCCCATGGAAGCGTGGCCTGAAGGGTATGGAGACAGGAGAGATTTTTGCTCTTTTCCCCCCTTATCTCCGCAAGGTAGAGCGCCCCTATATCAGCGTGTATTCCGAGCCTTTGTACGAGGAGGTCGTTGCAGTCTTCTGTACACCCGAGGCTGCAACCCGTGTGGTCGGGCAGTCATTCCCTGAAGGGTACGCCGGCATGCTTTTCGGTAACAACTTGGGCTTCACAGTTGCTGGCGAGGCCTTCCAGAAGATGCGTGATGCCGGCGCAATCCGCGTAGAGGACGCCAATGGGACAGAAGTGAATATCAAGAAGCTCCTCGGAGCTCGTGTGGATTGCTATGTCAATGACCGGCTCTCGGTCCAGAGTGCTGTCAAGGCTGCAGGGGGCTCAGGATCCGAAGTTGTCGAGACAGCCGTTGTTAACGCAGAGAAGGCTTATGTTGGGTATTCAGCGCGGGCTATTGCCATGACGCCTTGGGCCAATGATTTCATAGAGAAACTGAATGGCGCGATCAGGGCAATGAGAGCAGATGGAAGCTTGCAGCGCCTGATGACCCGGTGAGTTTTTCCGGTCCATCACGGGAGGAGTATGGCCCATACCTGGACTGCATTATCTCTGTTCATAGGTTCTTTGCCGAATGTCTCTCTTCCAAGGTTCTTTGTAGAACAGCGTAATTATCAGACCGGAATTGCTCCAGAATTCTTTCGACGTGTTCACCTGTTAAGCCCAGATTTGTCAGGGAAGCTCTTCCTAATTGCAGGCTTGCCTCCAGCGTTTCAGGTACAGCACACGTTGCCCCGGCTTGGGTCAGATCACAGGATTGTTCGTGATCCCGCGCCCGGCAGTGGATCGACAGCCTTGGATACATATGGTGGATAGAAGCCAGGGCACGTGCTGTGGAGAGGGGGTCATCCATCGTTAGAATGACCAGGGCAGCCTTGCCGGCATGGGCAGCACGCATGACCTCGGGGCGGCTTGCATCGCCAAAGAAGACAGGGTAGCCCTTGCTGCGCCCCTGAATTACTGCATCAAGATTATGATCAAAGGCTATGTAGGTCTGTCCGGCTGCATCCAGAAGCGAAGCAACGATGCGGCCAACCCGGCCAAATCCGGCAAGGATGATGTGCCCACTGCCTTCTTCTGACGGGATGGTTACGGGGGTATGATAATGGGACTTGCTTGTGGTTTGCTCCATCATACGTGCCAGACGATGCCCGGCCGCCGCCAACGCGGGCGTTGTTGCCATGGAAAGAGAAACCACAAGGATCAGAAGGTCTGTCAGGCCGCTCGCAATCGCTCCCTGATTTTGTGCAAATCCCAGCAGAACGAAGGCAAACTCCCCTCCTTGTGACAGGAGGAGTCCAACCCGTACGGCATTACTCCAGGAAAGTCCAGCAAGGCGTGCCAACGGAACCAAGATTACGGTTTTAATCGTGAGAAGTCCGAGTACCAGCCCGGCAATCTGCATCCAGCTTTGTGCCAGAAGACCAAAATCTATGGCCATGCCGACGCCCATGAAGAAAAGTCCCAGCAGAAGCCCCCTGAACGGCGTGATATCTGCCTCGATCTGATGGCGGAACTCTGAATCGGCCAGAAGAAGGCCGGCGAGAAACGCACCCATAGCCATAGACATGCCGGCGTGCTCTGTAAGCCACCCAATACCAAGGACAATCAGAAGAATTGTAGCGGTGAAGACCTCGGCACTGTGGGAGCGCGCAACAATATGCAGGAACGGACGCAACAGGAACCGCCCGGCCAAGGTTACCCCGGCTAGAATGGCTGCCCCTTGCACGATTGCCAAACCCAGCGATGCTGTAAGGGCTACATTCTGGATAGACAAGATAGGAACCAGGGCAAACAGAACAGGCACCATAAGGTCCTGCAGCAAAAGGATAGCAAAACCACTTCGGCCATAAGCTGTTGCGAGTTCCCCCCGTTCGGACAGCGTTTGCAGCCCCATGGCCGTTGAGGAAAGTGCCAGCCCCAGACCGGCGATCACAGACATGGCGGCGGGTGTTCCCAATGCCCAGGCGCAACTGCCCAGAATGGCGGCGGTTAGCGTGACTTGTGCCCCACCCAGCCCGAAGACCTGCCGCCGCATCAGCCACAGGCGGCTTAACTTCATCTCTATGCCAACGATAAACAAAAGAAAGGCCACGCCAAACTCAGCCGGTCTCTGGATATCCTGCACGGATGAAATAAGCCTCAGCCCCCATGGTCCGATAATGGCCCCGGCGGTAAGGTAGCCAAGGACGCTTCCCAAGCGCATGCGTCTGGCCAAGGGCACGCAAATAGCGGCCGCAGCAAGCAGTGCAAGAAGTTCTGTCAGCTGGTTTGTATCCGCAGTCATGGATCAGTGATAAGGCACCCGTTCTTGTATCGGCTAGAGCCGCCTGTCTATTGTGCCTGTATAAGGAGAGCAAGGGCAACGGGTTATGCCATGCAAAGACACGTCTTGCCTTCAGTTGCCGGGAAGTGCCGCCTGGTCATTCTTCTTGCCGGCTTCGTTGTCGAGATTTCCGCCGACTACAGAGCGAATCTGCCCCTCCAGGAACCGGGCGCGACGTCGTTCTGCCCGTGCTGCCTTGCGGGCAGGTGCTGCGGCAATCCAACCCAGCGCAAGACCAATCAGCAATCCTGTTGCCAAGGGGGCAAGGGCAAGCAGATAGAGGGGGAGTTCGATGACCCACGGCAGAGGCCATAGGCCAACCTGAACGGGTTCATGGTTGGCGGCCGCAAACAGAACCATGGCTACGGCCAAGGGAATGCCAGAAAGCCAAGAAAGAAACCGCAGCATCAGGATTTTGTGTTCAGAAGCTCACGCAGCTGTTTGCCGGTTTTGAAGTACGGAACAGCCTTCTCCGAAACCTCAACAGATGCTCCGGTACGTGGATTGCGCCCCAGACGGGCATCGCGCTTCTTGATTGAAAATGCACCGAACCCGCGCAGCTCGACCCTGTCTCCATTCGCCAAGGCTGACGAAATTTCGTCGAAAATTGTCGAGACGATGCGTTCAATATCTCTCTGGTAAAGATGCGGGTTTCTTTCGGCAAGCCGCGCGATCAATTCTGATTTGGTCATGTAACGTTCCCCTCTTTCAGGTCTGTCAAGGTACCCCGAACCCGACACGGGACAACAGCGTTTCGGCAGAATTATCGCACGGTGGCAATACGCACCGTCAGGAAATTCATGAACGGCAGCATCCTGCCAAAGGACTGCTGGAACGTCAAGTATAACCATATATGAATAAACACCTTTTAGTAGTTCTGTGATTCTTTTCGTCTATCAGGACAAAACAACATGAAAAGCCCTCCCGTACGCATGGTACCGGGAGGGCTTTTTTCTTGCCCGGTTCGCCCCGTTTATTCCGGAGGCGAACCGGGGGGATCACAAGGTTCAGTCAGCCTTGCTTTTTTCTTCCTTGGCCTGCTTCAGGGCAGCGCCAAGGATGTCACCCAACAGGGCGCCGGAATCCGTGGATCCGTATTCCGCCATGGCCTGCTTTTCTTCCTCAAGTTCGCGTGCCTTGATCGACAGGCTGATCTTGCGGGTCTTGCTGTCAATGGCAGTGATCTTGGCGTCGATCTTTTCACCGACGGCAAAGCGTTCTGTACGCTGCTCGTTGCGTTCACGC
This sequence comes from Haematospirillum sp. 15-248, assembly GCF_012102665.1. NCBI lineage: Bacteria > Pseudomonadati > Pseudomonadota > Alphaproteobacteria > Rhodospirillales > Novispirillaceae > Haematospirillum > Haematospirillum sp. 15-248. The sequence goes on from NZ_JAAVTF010000011.1 coordinate 83,498, forward strand.
GACAGGTCGGACTTGCGAATGAAGGAAACTGCTCCGTCTACTTCCACCTCAATCCCGTTGTCCTGAACGGCGGTGATTACGGCGGTAACGGTCTGTCCCTTGCGCAGGCCAGAGGCAGCAGAGGCAAACGGGTCTTCACCCAGCTGCTTGATACCCAGCGAAATACGCTCCTTCTCGATGTCAACATCCAGAACCTTGGCCTTGACCATGTCGCCACGGTTATAGGCCTTGACGGCTTCTTCCCCGGACTCAGACCATGACAGGTCGGAGAGGTGGACCATCCCGTCAATTTCGCCGGGCAGGCCAACAAACAGACCGAATTCGGTGATGTTCTTGACTTCACCTTCAACTTCCGTGCCGGCCGGATGCTGGGATGCGAAGCTTTCCCACGGGTTGCCGGCGCATTGCTTAAGGCCCAGGGAGATACGACGCTTTTCGCCGTCGACGTCCAGGATCATGACTTCCACTTCCTGAGAGGTGGAAACGATCTTGCCCGGATGAATGTTCTTCTTGGTCCAGCTCATTTCCGAGACGTGGACAAGGCCTTCAACGCCAGCTTCCAGTTCGACAAAGGCGCCGTAGTCGGTGATGTTCGTCACGCGACCGATGAAGCGTGTTCCAACCGGGTACTTGGCGGCAACGCCTTCCCATGGATCAGCTTCCAGCTGCTTCATGCCAAGCGAAATACGCTGGGTTTCCGCATTGAAGCGAATGACCTGAACCTTGACGGTCTGACCGATGTTCAGGGCTTCGGATGGATGGGTCACGCGCTTCCAGGAAATATCGGTGACGTGCAGCAGGCCATCGACGCCGCCCAAATCAACGAAGGCACCATAGTCGGTGATGTTTTTGACAACACCGTCCAGAATCATGCTTTCCTTCAGGCCGGACATCAGCTTCGCACGCTCTTCGGCACGGCTTTCTTCCAGAACAGCGCGGCGGGAGACAACGATGTTGCCACGGGCGCGGTCCATTTTCAGGATCTGGAAGGTTTGCGGCTGCCCCATCAGCGGGCCAATGTCGCGCACCGGGCGAATATCAACCTGCGATCCCGGAAGGAAGGCTACAGCTCCGGACAGATCAACCGTGAAGCCACCCTTGACGCGTCCGAAGATGATCCCTTCCACGCGCTGGCTGGCGGTGAAGGTCTTCTCCAGATCGTTCCAGGCCTCTTCGCGGCGTGCCTTGTCGCGGGACAGGACAATCAGTCCGTCGCGGTCTTCGTAGCGCTCCACAAACACATCGATCTGGTCGCCGGCTTTCAGCTCGACTTCTTCTCCGGCGCGGGAGAATTCTTTCAGGGCAATGCGTCCTTCGGACTTCAGGCCGACATCAACAAGGGCAAAGTCGCCGTCGACGCGCAGGACCGTTCCACGCAGGACTGTTCCTTCAATGCCGCGTTCAGCGGACAGGGATTCATCAAGAAGAGCCTCAAAGCTCTCAAAAGTGGCATCAACCATAGGTAAACATCTTCCTTTCATACATTATATTTCCGGCCACGGGTTGAATCCCGAGGTCTTCCGCAACTCGCGGCCTATTACCCACAGGCAGCGTTGTGCCTGTCTACAACAAGACCCTTTTGCCGGACATAGTCCAAGGCAGCCAAGAAGGCCGCCTCAGCGTCCATGTCGGTGGTATCAAGCACCAAGGCATCCGCAGGGCGGGCCAAGGGTGCGACAGAGCGTTCTGTGTCGCGCCGGTCCCGTTCCCTGATATCGGCAAGGATTTCGGACTCTATACCCTCTATTCCCCGGTTCTGCAACTCCAGCAGCCGACGACGGGCACGTTCTTCTACGCTTGCGGTTATAAACAATTTGACCATAGCGTCCGGGCAGACAACTGTGCCGATATCGCGCCCATCCAGAACAGCCCCGGGTCGGTTCTCCGGTGGATTGGTAGCAAATGTACGCTGTAGGTCCAGCAGGGCATGGCGTACGTCGGGAATGGCGGCAACCTGGCTGGCGGCTTGCCCTGTTGCTTCGCTCCGCAGCTCGCTGTGTCCGGACAGGCGGCTGATTTCGGCTGGTGTCAGGGACCGTGCGGCGTCGCAGGCCGTTTTTGTATCGTCTGTACGGGCCCCGCTGCGCAGTACTTTCATGCCGACAATCCGGTACAGGATGCCTGTATCCAGATAAGCATAGCCAAGGGCAGAAGCCAGGCGGCGGGCCAATGTTCCTTTTCCGGCGGCAGCCGGGCCGTCAACGGTGACAACGACGGGATGTGTCATGGTTTCCTACTCTTCCGGGGCCAGGGTGATGCGGGCACCCAGGCTGTTCATAAGGTTCGCAAAATCAGGGAAGCTGGTGTCAATGGCGCGAGCATCATCAACAGAAACCGGCGTTCTTGTAGCCATTCCGAGGACCAGAAAGCTCATTCCTATGCGATGATCAAGCTGTACAGCAATCATCTTCCCGCCCTCTGGTTGCTTTCCTGTGCCTTGGATAATTAAATCATCGCCTTCTGTGCGGGCATTCACGCCACAGGACAGAAGACCGTCAGTCATCAGGGCCAGACGGTCGCTTTCCTTGACCCGCAGCTCCCCAAGGCCATTCATGCGTGTTTCACCGCTGGCAAAGGCCGCAACAACCGACAGGATCGGGTATTCGTCGATCATGCTGGGGGCCCGTTCTGCCGGTACATTGATGCCTTTCAGGGGGCTGTGACGGACGACAAGGTCGGCGACGGGCTCCCCGTTTTCATCGCGTACGTTCTCAAAATGGATGTCAGCTCCCATCTCCTGCAGGGTCTTGTAAAGACCGATTCGCGAGGGGTTGATACACACATTGGTCAAGGCTAGGTGACTACCGGGTACAATCAAGGCTGCTGCGATCGGGAATGCGGCAGAGGAGGGATCTGCCGGCACGCGGACGGTCTGCCCGGTCAGTTCGGGGTGTCCGGTCAGGGTGATGATGCGCCCTGCGCCGTTTTCCTCTACCTGGATGTCAGCGCCAAAGGCTTTCAACATGCGTTCAGTGTGATCCCGCGAGGGCGAGGGTTCTACAACGCGGGTTTGGCCGGGTGTATTGAGCCCGGCAAGCAGGATGGCACTCTTTACCTGTGCTGATGCAACAGGCAGTGTGTAGTCAAGGGGGAGGGGGCGTTTCGTCCCGGTTATGGTAACAGGAAGTCGTCCCCGTGTGCGGCTGAGAAAGCGGGCCCCTGTTTTTTCCAGCGGGTCTGTAACCCGTGCCATGGGGCGGCTGCGCAGGGATGCATCGCCGGTCAAGACTGCGGTGAAGGAATGGCTGGACAGGAGCCCCATCAGCAGTCGCGCTCCTGTTCCCGCGTTGCCCATGTCCAGAACATCATCGGGTTCGGCCAGTCCGCCAACACCCCGTCCGGAGAGAATCCACCGGCCGTCGGATTCCTTGCGGACGGTTGCCCCCAGCTTTTGCATGGCTTCGGCCGTCCGCAAGACGTCCTCTCCCTCCAGAAGTCCTTCAATAATGGTTTCACCAACGGATATAGCGCCGAGCATCAGTGCCCTGTGCGATATGGATTTATCGCCGGGAACCCTGATCGTGCCGGACAAGGGGGATGCTGCTTGTGACCGTAGGGTAACAGGACGCGCGGGTGCCGAACTCATTTGTAAACTCCGCTTATCGGTGCGCTGTGTCAGTGGGCGCAGGCCATCCGATAGCACAGAGAGGCGCTTGGTGGTAGAGATCATGCGGTGGTTTGTATCCCGATCTGTTTTTTGCTTTTGACAGGGGCCACGTTCGATGGCAAATGCGGCATTGACCGTATGACGTTCACAAGATCTGGAGGTTTTCTGGTGGCCAAGCCGGAATGGGGCAGCAAGCATACCTGCACAACGTGCAGCGCCCGTTTTTATGATATGTGTAAAGATCCTGTTGTGTGTCCAAAGTGTGGAGCCATCCACGAAAAGGATGCCGCGCCTAAAATCAAGCGTGGTGGCAAGGGAACCCGCGGAGATGCTCCTCGCAAGGTTGTTGCTGCCGTGGCTGCTGTGGGTGAAGACGACCTGGATGAACCGCTGCTGGACGATGAGGATGATGATGCCCTGATTGAAGATGCTTCGGATCTGGGTGAAGACGACGATGACATGGCCGAGGTGATGGACCATCTGGAGGCCGGCGACAGCGACGAATGATGTTATTAGGCTCCTTGTTGCGGGCCAAGTAGCACTCTGTGAAAACACCGGAATCTGCCCTCAGGTTTCCGGTGTTTTTCGTGTCGGCGGCGAAAAATGGGAACGCATGATTTTTCTCTTGCGAACCGTGCGTCAAGCCCTTATAAGTCCGCCCACACCGTGAGGACTGTCCCATAATTCCTCAGAAAAGCGGGGCTGTAGCTCAGTTGGGAGAGCGCTACAATGGCATTGTAGAGGTCAGCGGTTCGATCCCGCTCAGCTCCACCATACTTCAAAATATGTATCAGATTGGTGGTATTGGTGGTGTGCGCTTTGTCGTGTGCGCCGACAGTAGGGCTGATCTGCGTGTGCTGAGGGTCCGGCAGGGTAGGCAGTCTAGGCAGATAGTTCCTATCTCTCCTGCGCTTTGTCCTTTGGTAAGGATAGGGCCAAGTCTCTCGCTGCACCGCAGCGTAAGAAGTCAGGTGCTGGTGACAAAAATGGTATTCGGAGGCAGCGATGCATTTGGTCTCACGGCCATGCTGGGATCGGACGGAAAAATGTGACCTCGACAACTGGTATCAGCAAGGTTATTTCTCGATTTTTCACTCAGAAAAGCTCTACCAAGTATTTCTGATGGTTCCTTTTTTTTCGCATTATCTGTTTATCTACTTGGGTGGTGTGAGTTCTGCTCAGAAACCGTTTGAAAATGCTTGGAGCGACGCGGGATGTCGTGATTCAAGCTCGGAATGTGGACCCGAGAAACCCGCGCTCGCGTAGCGCATATCGAGCGGAAGCTGAAACGCTATCCGACCGATCCA
>NZ_JAAVTF010000012.1:0-60638 GCF_012102665.1 Haematospirillum sp. 15-248
ACGCTTTCTGTCGCATCAAGGACTTCCGCCGCGTCGCAACCCGCTATGACAAACTCGACAGAAACTTCCTCTCCGACGTCGCTCTCGCAACCCTCCTCGCATTCTGGCATATGAGTAAGGCTGGAGCATAATTGATTTATTGGAGGTGCGGAGAGACCTCATTGCATGGCTTGCAACGAGGCATCCCCGTTGTTATTTGGTCTCTTCAGAACTTCAATTCGACATCCTGATTTTGTCCCATGTCCAGCATGTCTTCCAGTTTTGGTTTTTTGGCTTGTTGGCGTTCCATCTGGTCCTGGATGGTTGCGGCGCGTTGCAGGTTGTCGGTTTGTGCAAGACTGGCCAAGTGGTTGTAGATCAGCGGTAATGCGCCAACCTTGCGCAGACTGAGGAATGTCTCGTCTGACAGGTCATCAAGGGCCTCGGCATCAACCTGATACAGGTTCTTCATGTGCAGAGGCTTGTTATTTTTATTGATTGTAAGACTCCAGGGTTTGAGAAGTCCGGCCTTGGCAATGGCGGATAACTTGGCCCGTGTGTTGCCGTGATCGTTTGCAACTGCCGTCAAGAATTCAAGGCGCGTCTTCATGTCGGCCGACAAGCTGCCGTCATTCTCGAACAGCGGGCGTGCCTTGGGATCCTTGGTGGTGTCTGTCAGAAGTGGGCTGTTTTCATCAATGCATAAAACCAACTGGTCCTGTGCGTCCGGGGCGCGCATCAACCGGAAGGGTACGGCGCGCAAGACAGCGGGGATATAGCCGGCCAGCCATCGCCCATCCGGGGCGACAAACCAGTTTTCTCCTGCCGATACGGAATGAATGCTGACCAGTTCAAACTCTTGTTGGTCCTCAGGCGCATCCTTGGCTGAGACTTGCATGATGGCCACAGGAAAAAAGGCGGCGCAGCGGTGTACCTCGGCGCTGACAATGGTCAGGATCGGGCTGCTGGCCGCAAAGGACCACCCCCTGTTTGTAATCAGTCCCAGGTTTTTGTGGTTCTCGACGCTAAGCGGGATCAGGGATTGGTGCATGATGGTGATTCCGGCAAATGCAGTGGGTTGATGGTGATGTACCGTATCAACATTCTACACGAGTTATCTGGCCTCAAAGAACGACAAACTTCATGATCTCCGATAGAGACGTATGGTTACATTCGCGTTACTATAATTGCGCTATTGTGCTGATACAAAATAAGGAAAGATGCGAGTGGTCCGTCGTGTCGGAGCAAAACGGGTTCTGGTAACCGGAGGAGCCGGATTTCTGGGGGTGCATCTGTGTACACAGTTGTTGCGACAAGGCTGCGAGGTCTTGTGTGTAGACAGTTTTCTGACCGGGCACCGCCCTGCTATGGATCATCTTCTGGGTGATCCGCATTTCACGGTTATGGACCATGACATTACGTTGCCTCTGTCTGTTGATGTCGACGAGGTCTACAATCTTGCTTGCCCTGCTTCGCCTGTTCATTACCAGCGGGATCCTGTGCGCACGATCAGGACCTGTGTTCTGGGGGCAATGAATATGCTGGAGTTGGCATGCCAGTCTGGTGCCCGTATTTTTCAGGCATCAACATCTGAAGTCTATGGTGATCCCCGGCAGCATCCCCAGGATGAAACATATTGGGGGAATGTCAACCCAACTGGCGTCCGGTCTTGCTATGATGAGGGAAAGCGGTGTGCGGAGACCTTATTCTTTGACTACTTTCGTCAGTACAACCTTCCCATAAAGGTAGGACGCATTTTCAATACCTATGGTCCGGGTATGTGTCCGGATGATGGTCGGGTTGTGTCTAATTTTATTGTTCAGGCCTTGCGGGGAGATGATCTGACGCTGTTTGGTGATGGATCGCAAACCCGCAGCTTTTGTTATGTCTCGGATATGACAACGGCTTTGGTGCGGATGATGGAAATGCCGGTGGATGTCACGGGTCCCTTCAATCTGGGTAATCCAGAGGAAATCAGTGTCGCTGAACTGGCAGAGCGGGTCCTGCAGCTTACCGGTTCCTGTTCGCGTCTGGTTTTTTGTCCCATGCCCCCCGATGATCCTACCCGTCGTCAGCCTGATATTACGCGGGCCCGAAACATTCTGGGGTGGGAGCCTACGGTATCTCTTGAGGATGGGTTGCGGGAGACCATAGACTGGTTCCGTCACTCTCTGGATGTATAAACCAATCTTGGTGCCCCGGATGGGCCAGTGTTTGTTCCGGTAGACGAGAAAGCTCATGGCGATTTCAGCTCTTCATAATCCAGACTTGTTTCGCCATGAAGGCTTTGTTGGTGGGGTCTGGAAGCCTTCGGTCAGTGGTCGTGTGTTTCCTGTCGTTGATCCAGCAGATCAGTCTGTTCTGGTTGAGGTCGCGGATATGGGGGGCCAGGATGCGCTTGACGCCATCACCGCCGCCCATAATGCGCAGGAGGCATGGAAGCAGCGCCCGGCTGCCGAGCGTGCTGACGTGTTGCGGGCATGGTTTGAACTGATCACTTGTGCTCGCGACGATTTGGCCTTGTTGATGACGGCAGAGCAGGGAAAGCCTTTGGCCGAGGCGCGGGGTGAGGTGACCTATGCTGCCAGTTTTGTCCAATGGTTTGCAGAGGAAGCGCGCCGGGCCTACGGTGATGTTATCCCCTCCCCGTTGCGTGATCGGCGCCTTCTTGTCTTGAAGGAACCGGTTGGTGTTGTGGCCGCCATTACACCGTGGAATTTTCCGGCTGCGATGATAACCCGCAAATGTGCGCCGGCCTTGGCAGCCGGATGTTCTGTGGTGATAAAGCCTGCCGGTGAGACACCCCTGTCAGCACTGGCGTTAGCTGTGTTGGCTGAGCAGGCTGGCTTCCCCCCCGGCGTCCTGAATGTTCTCCCCTCTTCGCGTAGTGCCGAGATCGGGGCCGTCCTGACCCGCGATCCTCGCGTGCGGAAGCTGTCTTTTACGGGATCGACCAGGGTTGGAAAGATCCTCATGCAGCAGTGTGCGGAGACAGTGAAGAAGGTATCGCTGGAGCTGGGTGGAAATGCTCCGTTCATCGTGTTTGATGATGCGGATCTGGATGCTGCTATGGCGGGTGCCTTGGCATCAAAGTATCGCAATACAGGCCAGACCTGTGTGTGTGCAAACCGCTTCCTGGTCCAGGAAGGGATCTATCCAGCTTTCGCGGACTGCTTTGCAAAGGCTGTTGCGGGTTTGCGTGTCGGCCCGGGTGCGGCAGAGGGAGTATCCCAGGGGCCTCTGATTACGATGGAAGCCTTGCAGAAAGTTGAAGGCTTGGTCAATGAAGCCAAGGCTCAAGGGGCCCGCGTTCTGGTTGGTGGTGCGCGCCATGCCTTGGGAGGGACATTTTTCGAGCCTACCGTTCTGGGTGATGTCCAGCCTTCCATGCGTGCTGTATCCGAGGAAATTTTCGGGCCTGTTGCCCCTCTGATCCGGTTCCGGGACGAGGTGGAGGCCATTCGCATGGCCAATGATACGCCCTTTGGGCTTGCAGCCTATTTTTATACTCGCGATATCGGGCGCATCTGGCGTGTGTCCGAAGCTCTGGAGTACGGTATCATTGGTATCAACGAGGGGATTGTCTCGACCGAAGTCGCACCGTTTGGCGGCATGAAAGAGTCTGGTATCGGGCGTGAGGGGTCGCGTTATGGTCTGGATGAATTCATGGAGGTCAAGTACCTCTGCCTTGGCGGCTTACAGGGCCAGGGAGACCTGCCATGATTTCGAATACCTTGCGTGATGCGGATCTGCGTCACGTTCTGCACCCCTATACCAATCTGGTTGCACATGAAAAGAAGGGTCCCTTTGTCATTGTCCGTGGCGAGGGTGTCCGCGTGTTTGACGAGGCGGGGAAGGAATATATTGAGGGAATGTCGGGGTTATGGTGCGCCTCCTTGGGTTTTACCCAGCCCCGGCTTCGTGATGCAGCCATGCGCCAGATGGATACCCTGCCCTTCTTCCATCAGTTTGCATCCAAGTCCCATCCCCCCGGTATCCGTCTTGCTGAACGCCTGGTTGCCATGGCTCCGGTGCCGATGGCGCGGGTTTTCTTTGCCAATTCTGGCTCCGAGGCCAACGATACGGTTGTCAAGATTGTTCGCTACATCAACCATGTCATGGGACGTCCGCACAAGAAGAAGATTATATCCCGTCATCGTGCCTATCATGGTGTGACACTGGCATCCGCCAGTCTGACCGGCCTGCCCGCCAATCACCGGGCTTTTGATCTGCCTATGCCCGGTGTTTTGCATGTCACGTGCCCGCACTTTTACCGCGAGGCCTCCCCTGACGAGGATGAAGGCCGGTTTGTCGAGCGGCTGGCGATGGAGCTGGAGCAGATGATCCAGTCTGAAGGGCCGGATACCATTGCGGCCTTCTTTGCCGAGCCTGTGATGGGTGCTGGCGGCGTTGTTATTCCGCCGGCTGGATACTTCCCCAGAATCCAGGCTATTCTCGACAAGTACGATATTTTGCTGGTTGCTGACGAGGTTATCTGTGGTTTTGGCCGTACCGGGAACCCGTGGGGCAGCCAAACTTTTGATCTGAAGCCCGACATCATCACATCGGCCAAGGCGCTGTCGGCGGCGTGGATGCCTATAGCGGCCGTCATGGTCAGCCAGAAAGTTTGGGAGCCCCTGCAACGCGGTGCCGGAGAGATTGGTACCTTTGGCCACGGCTTCACATATTCGGGGCACCCCGTTGCAGCAGCCGTTGCGCTTGAAGCACTGGATATCTATGAGCAGGACGGTATCTTTGAGCGTGTTGGCTCTCTTTCAGGCCGTTTTCTTGCCCATCTGCACGCCTTCTCGGATCATCCCCTGATTGGTCACGTCCGGGGTGTTGGTTTGATTGGTGCCCTTGAACTGGCTGCGGACAAGGAAACCCGCACACCTTTCGACCCTGCCCGGGCGATGGCTGCCTCTCTGGTTGATGCGTGTCAGGAGGAAGGGTTGATCCTGCGCGCTTTGGCGGGCGATATCGTTGCGTTTTGTCCGCCGCTGGTTATATCCCCGGATGACCTGGATGTGATGTTTGAGCGGTTCCGGCGGGCTCTGGAGCGCTGGACCTTGCAGATCCATCCATCGCCTTTCTGAGTTCGGGACAGGTGTGGAATGTGGCCTTGCTTGCGGGCAAAGCTGTTTTCCCCCGCATACTGTCGGCGATCTTTTCCGCCATCATGATGGTGGTTGCGTTCAGGTTACCGGTGATGATCTGTGGCATGATCGATGCGTCGACAACCCGCAGGCCCTGCAAACCATGCACCCTGCCCTGCCCATCCACCACTGCGAGATCATCATTGCCCATACGGCAGGTCCCACACGGGTGATAGGCGGTTTCAGCATTTCTGCGCACGAAATCATCCATGGAGCGGTCGTTGTCAACGCCGGGTCCGGGGCTTATCTCTTCGCCCCGGCAGAAATCCAGTGCCGACTGGCTCATGATATGGCGGGTGATCCGTATAGCATCACGGAATTCCTCCCAATCCTGTCTTGAACTCATGTAGTGGAAAACAATTCCGGGCGGGGCGGTCGGATCCTTGGACGTAATGTATACCCTGCCCCGGCTGGGAGAGCGCATGGAGCCGACATGGGCCTGAAATCCGTGTGCCTTGAATGCACTGCAGCCATCATAGCGGATGGCCAAGGGCAGGAAGTGGTACTGTATGTTTGGCCACAGGAATCCGGTGCTGGAGCGTATGAAACCCCCGGCTTCAAAGTGGTTGCTGGCACCGATCCCGTCTCCCATGAAAAGCCAGCGTGCACCGATGCCCGGCCAGTTACGCCATTGCAGGGCCGGGTACAGCGAGATGGGTCGGGTACAGCTGTATTGCATATATATCTCAAGATGATCCTGAAGATTTTCCCCTACGCCGGGAAGATCCTCCACAACCGGAATGCCGATGGAATCAAGCAGGGAAGAGGAACCGACACCTGATCGCTGCAGGATTTGGGGGGATCCGATAGCGCCGGCACATACAACTGTCTCACGCCGTGCCCTTATGGTAACAGGTGTGGGGTTCGTCTTGTGTAGCAGCTGAATGCCCATCGCCCGTTGACCGGAAAACAGGATACGGTCGACCAGTGTTCCGGTCATGATGTGGAGGTTCCTGCGGTGGCGTGCCTGGTCCAGCCAGCCCCGGGATGTGCTGCAGCGTCGGCCATGAGCCGTTACGGTCCGGTCCATTGGGCCGAAGCCTTCCTGCTGATATCCGTTCAGATCATCTGTTCGTGGATATCCTGCCTGTACAGCAGCTTCTACCATGGCGGCGAACAGGGGATTGTTGTCAGGCTTGGGCGTGGTGACATGCAGGGGGCCTGCGTCACCGTGGTAGTCATTGGCACCTGTATCGCGGGTCTCGGACTTGCGGAAATACGGCAGGCAGTGTTGGTATGACCAGTCAGCCAGACCCGGCTGGCTGGCCCAGGTATTGAAATCCATGGGGTTGCCCCGGATATAGCACATGCCATTGATCAGGGATGATCCCCCCAGACCCTTGCCGCGACTGCAATCCATGCGGCGGCCCTCCATGTATGGTTCCGGGTCGGTTCTATAGCCCCAGTTGTAGCGGTCTCCCTGCAAGGGCCAGGCCAGTGCTGCCGGCATCTGGGTCCGGATATCCATGCGCCAGTCTGGTCCTCCTGCCTCAACCAAAAGAACCTGACGGTTGCTGTCCTCGCTGAGGCGGGCTGCCAGTACGGCACCGGCGGAACCAGCGCCAATAATGATGTCGTCAACCTCGTCGAGCATGAGCCCCCTTCCCCGTATGATTACCGTGCTTCAGAAAGCCGGGTTGAAGCGCCCCATCTCAACCTGAATCGATTTGACACGTGTGTGTCGCAACAGTGTCTCCAGTCCATTTTCGGAACCAATGCCGGATTGATGAAAACCACCTACGGGCATAGCCGCCGGGGACTCTCCCCATGTATTGATCCAGCAAATCCCGGCTTCCAGAGCATGGGTCATGCGGTGAGCACGCGTAAGATCTGGTGTTACGACACCGGCAGCAAGACCATAGGGTGTTGCATTCGCACGACCTATCACCTCTTCTTCGGTGTCGTAGGTCAGGATGCTCATGACCGGGCCAAAGATTTCCTCTTGGGCTATGGTCATTGTATCTTCAACATTCGTGAAAACGGTTGGCTCGACAAAAAAGCCACGGTCGAAGGGAGGGGTTGTCATACGGTTGCCTCCACATAGAAGCTGCGCCCCCTCTTCTTGCCCCTTGTTGATCAACCCCAGAACTTTTTCCATGTGCTCCAAGCTGATCAGGGAGCCAAAGTTTACGTCCGGTGCCAGTGGGTGGCCGGGGCGTATGGAGCGGATACGATCCAGGATTCGGTATTCGATTTCTTGCTTCAGACAGCGAGGGACAAACACACGGGTTCCGTTTGTGCAGACTTGCCCGCTGCTGAAGAAATTTGCAGTCACAGCAATGGCGGCGGCCAGATCAGGGTCTGCATCGCCAGCAACAATCAGGGGCGATTTGCCGCCCAGTTCCATGGTGATGTCTTTCAGGGTTGCGGCAGCCGCAGCCATAACGGTTCGTCCGGTTCTGGTTCCACCCGTAAAGGATACCTTGGCAACGGCAGGATGTCTTACCAGCCATTGCCCTACATCCGGTCCAGTACCGTTCACGACATTGAAGACACCATCGGGGAGGCCGGCTTCGGTATAGACAGAGGCAAGCTGAAGGGTACCAAGCGGTGTCAGCTCGCTGGGCTTGAAGACCATGGCATTGCCTGCAGCCAAGGCTGGGGCAGACTTCCATACAGCAATCTGCAAAGGGTAATTCCACGCACCAACGCCGGCAACAACGCCCAAGGGTTCCCGTCGTGTATAAACAAAACTGTCCCGCCGCAGGGGGATTTGGGAACCTTCCAAGGCGGGTATCAGCCCGGCATAGTATTCCAGAACCTCAGCACCGCTTGCAATGTCAACCGTGCGTGTTTCTGAGAGGGGGCGTCCTGTATCAAGTGACTCGATCAAAGCCAGATCATTGTTTCGGTCACGCAGGATGCTGGCTGCACGCATCAGGACACGGGTCCGTTCCGCTGCACTTTTTTCAGCCCATACCTTTTGCCCTTCTACGGCGGATTGTACAGCTCGGTCCACGTCAGGGCGGTCAGCGCAATGAACAGCAGCGAGCTGTTCGCCATCAGCAGGGCATATCGTGATGATCCGTTGTCCGGATCCCTCTGTGCCGTTGCGTCCGTTGATATAGAGGCCGTGTTCTCCGAAGCGGAAAGCAGACGGCGTGTTGTGGCGTTTAACGGCAGTCATCGAGATATCCAGCCAAGGAGGTCCTTGATTATTTACGAGAACGCAATTAGCGTTGACAACTATAAATCGTAATTCTGTGTGGGTCGTTGTACCTGCCTTCGAGGACAGCAAAAGAGGAAACGGACTTGATGAGCGGTGTCTTTCCCGCTGAAGCGCGTCTGACGGCCCGTGTCAATATACCTGTTTTCGCTGGTGCTTCAGTCCTGACAGGTGTTTTTGTTCTCTTCCTCCTGCTGTTTCCGGAGCGCTCTGGTCTTCTGATGGAAGAGATCCGCCTTTTGGTCTGTCAGACTTTCGGCTGGTATTACATGCTGGTCACAGCAACGTGTCTTTTCTTTGTTCTCTGGTTGGCCTGCTCCCGGTTCGGGGGGCTTCGTCTGGGGCGTGACGGAGAAGAACCCGAGTTCGGTTTTTTCTCTTGGTCGGGTATGTTATTTTCATCCGGGATTGGTGTGTCACTGCTCTACTTTGCCGTTTCCGAACCTGTTGACCATTTCCTTAGACCGCCCGAGGGGATGCCATCAACGCCGCAGGCTGCGCGACAGGCCATGCAACTGACGTTTCTGCACTGGGGTCTGCATGGCTGGGCCATGTATGCACTGGTTGGTATTGCTGTTGGTTATGGTGTCTGGCGTCACCGTTACCCACTGGCCTTGCGCACGGCCTTGATCCCTGTGCTTGGGGAGGCCCGCTCCAACGGCTGGGGTGGTCATTTACTTGATGCTTTTGGTATTCTGGTCACAATCCCCGGTCTGGTTACCAATCTGATTATTGGCGCGATGTTGGTTGCATCCGGATCTGGTTATCTTTTGGGGATGGATCCTTCCCGGACCATGTTGACGACCATCGTTCTGCTTATGAGTGGGTGTGCAGCGTTTATTGCTGTGGTTGGCGTACGAAGGGGTATCTCGCGGGTTTCGAATCTTAATGTTGTTCTGTTTCTTGTCCTGCTTGGACTTGTGCTCCTGCACGGTGATGTTGCCATGATTCTGGGGCGTTTTGTCCAGAATATGGGCGATTATCTGGATGGTCTTCTCCTCAAGACGTTTGATCTGTATGCCTATGCAGAACCTGTAGAAGGGTACGGGGACGATGGATGGGTTGGCCGCTGGACGGTTTTCTTCTGGGCTTGGTGGATGTCGTGGGCTCCTTTTGTTGGCCTGTTTATTGCCCGTATTTCAAGGGGGCGTACGGTTCGTGAGGTTGTGTTGGGGGTACTGTCCATTCCATTGATTTGTACATTTGCCTTTCATGCTGTTCTGGGCAACATGGCTTTGGATCTTGTTATGAGTGGGGCTGATGGGCTGGCCTCTGTTGCCCTGAAACAGGCGGATATGTCCTTGTATGTTTTTCTGCAGCATTACCCTTTCTCAGGCCCCATGATTTTCTTTGCTGTTGTTACATGCTTTGTCCTTTTTCTGACGCCTGCCGAATCAGGTGCCATCATGTTGGCGGACTTGTCCCGTCTGGGCGGACAAATAGGGCGCGACGCTTCGATGTGGCTTCGTCTGTTCTGGTCTTTGGTCGTAACGTTGGTGGCCTTGGGGTTGTTGTTTGCCGGTGACTTCGTGGCTATGCAGGCGACGGTTGTTCTGGCAGCCCTGCCGTTTTCGTGTGTACTGTTTCTTTTCCTTGTCGGGTTGATGCGGTGGATGCAGGACGACCCGGATGGTGTGGCACGGGGGGAATCATGAAGGGGATCATTCTGGCAGGGGGGACCGGATCCAGGCTTTATCCGGCAACAAAAGCCGTTTCCAAACAGGCATTGCCTGTCTACGACAAGCCGATGATCTATTATTCACTCAGCACATTGATGCTGGCGGGGCTTCGTGAGATCCTGGTTATCACAACTCCGCGAGACTCAGGGTTGTTCCGTGCTCTTCTGGGCGATGGAAAGAAGTGGGGCATCGCGATAGAGTATGCTGAACAGGAAAAGCCCGGTGGGCTGGCGCAAGCCTTCTTGATTGGGGCGGATTTTATTGGCGACAGCAATTGCGCCCTGATTCTGGGTGATAACATTTTTCATGGCCATGGACTGGGTGACATGCTGCGCCGTGCCGTTGACAGAACCTTTAATGGTCTTCACGGGGCAACGGTCTTTGCGTATCACGTTGCAGACCCGTCTCGTTACGGCGTGATTACCATAGATGGAGATAGCCAGGCTATTTCAATTGAAGAGAAGCCATCCAAGCCCAAGTCCCACTGGGCTGTCACGGGGCTCTATTTCTATGACAGCCGGGTGATTGATGTGGCTTCAACGCTCAAGCCAAGCTCTCGTGGTGAGCTTGAGATAACAGATATCAATACGTGGTACCTGCGTGATGGAACCTTGGCTGTTGAAACCATGGGGAGAGGATACGCGTGGTTCGATACCGGGACTCATGAGAGTCTGCTGGAGGCCAGCTCCTACGTTCATACGATCGATAAACGGCAGGGCTTCAAGGTTGCCTGTCCGGAAGAAGTTGCATTCCGTATGGGCTATATTGACTCCGCGCAACTCAATCGTCTGGCGCGTGAGCTTGGGGGTAGCAGTTATGGACAATATCTCGCGGATATTGTCGCAAAAGACGTTTGAGCGATCAGGAATTTCAATTGTAAGCACCCTATCTGATCGCGACCAGAGGATGCTTACGTTCTATTTTGTCTTGCAATCTTAGACGTTATTAGGCTTCATTTAACTACCTGTGTTAGATCGTGCTCCCGGTGCAAGGTCCGGGAGTTGTATTTGTGCTTATGCCTTCTTTCAGAGATGAGGCAGTGTGCGGAGTGTCGTCCTGTGGATTTTTCAGCGCGGTTACCTTTTTCTGGCGGCAAGGCACCGGCAACAGATCTTGACAATGCCTTGAAAAGTGCTCGTGGCGGGTTTTATGCTACGGCGGGGTTCAGTTTTTTTATCAATCTGCTTCTCTTTGTTTCACCCATTTATATGCTTCAGGTTTATGACCGCGTCCTGAGCAGTCGGTCGACGCCCACCTTGGTCATGATTACTCTTGCTGCTCTTTTTGCGCTTGTGGTGATGGCTGTTCTTGAGGCCATTCGTTCACGTGTTCTTGTTCGTACAGGTCTGCAAATTGACCGAGCCCTGAATAGAAGGGTTTTTGCATCTGTTTTCCGTCATACCGTGCGTCATCCCGAAGGCAGTCAATCGCAAGCCTTGCGTGATATTGACAGTTTGCGGGAATTCCTGACAGGCCCCGGGCTTCTCGCCTTTTGTGATGCGCCTTGGGTTCCCCTGTTTCTTGGGCTTTGTTTTGTTATGCACCCGATGATTGGCTTGGTTGCCCTTTTTGGTGCCATCGTTATTTTTGGGTTGGCGCTGGCAAATAATCTGGTTACTAGGACACCTCTCAGGGATGCGTCTGCGCAGTCGATTGCGGCCAGTCGCTTTGTCTCCGGGTCGTTGCGCAATGCTGAAGTGTTGCAGGCCATGGGGATGCTTGGCCCGCTCCTGGATCGCTGGTTGGTCAAGCACCGTGGTGTCTTGTTCTGCCAAGCCCGTGCGTCTGATGCCGCATCGGCTCTTCTGGCTGTATCAAAGGCTTTTCGTCTTGCGTTGCAGACCGCGATCCTGGGCGTTGGGGCATGGTTGGCCATACAGAATGAAATCAGCCCCGGTATGATGATTGCTGCTTCGATTATCATGGGGCGTGCCCTGTCGCCTGTCGAACTGGCGGTAGCCAACTGGAAAGGATTCCTGAACGCACGATCTGCCTTTGACCGTGTTCAGACCCTGTTGCGCTCTACTCCCGAAGACAAGGAACGTATGGCGCTTCCCCGTCCGGATGGTCGGGTGTCCCTGCAGGGGGTATTTGTGGTGCCTCCGGGGGGCAGCCAGCCGGTTCTGCGTGGTGTCTCCTTTGATCTTGATCCCGGTGATGTTCTGGGAGTGATCGGGCCGTCGGCAGCTGGAAAGTCAACGTTGGCCCGCATTCTGGTTGGTGTGTGGCAGGCCCAGCAGGGAACGGTCCGTCTGGATGGCAATGATATTCGTACGTGGGACCAAGAAGCGCTTGGGCCACATCTGGGATACCTGCCACAGGATGTTGAACTGTTTGATGGTTCTGTCGCTGAGAACATTGCGCGTTTCGGAGACATCGATTCCGGGCGCGTGATCGAGGCGGCAACGCGTGCGGGCGTTCATGAAATGATCCAGAAACTGCCGGAGGGTTATGATACCCCTGTCGGGACCGGTGGTATGGCTCTTTCCGGCGGGCAACGGCAGAGAATTGCCTTGGCCCGCGCCCTGTATAACAACCCTGCTTTTGTTGTGATGGATGAACCCAATGCCAGCCTGGATAATGATGGAGAAGCTGCTCTGATGGCTGCCATTCAGGTCATGAAGCAGGCTGGCCAAACTGTGGTTATCATTACGCACAAGCCATCTGTCCTCCAAGTGGTGGACAAGGTGTTGGTATTGCGCGGTGGCACTGTTGAAATGATGGGCCCCCGTTCCGAAGTCCTGGCGCGCTTTGTGCGGCCGACGGCTGTCCCCCCCAATGCGGCTTCATCCGCTTCATCTTTGGCTTGATAACACATGAATGCCGTGAACAACCCTAGCCCTGTACCACCTAAAGAACAAGCAGGCCCGGCACCCGTGCCTGCTTTGGAGGCCCCTCCCCCCGTGCCCGTGGTTGCTGCTCCGGGAGGGGGTGGTTCCGGGGATGTGATGGACGCATTTGAGACGCCTATGCAACCAGCCAGAATCGGCTGGATTGTTGTTGGCCTGTTTTTTGGTGTTCTAGGAACATGGAGTGCGGTTGCACCCTTGGCTTCTGCTGTGGTTGCCCCAGGTACGGTTGTGGTCGAAAGCAATCGTAAGGCAATCCAGCATCTGGAAGGTGGCATTGTATCCGAAATTCTGGTGCGCGATGGCGATGTGGTGCAGGGTGGGGATGTCCTTTTGCGTTTGGAGCAAACGCAGGCCAAAGCCAATGCAGACATGCTGATGAACCAGTACTACAACCATCGTGCGGTTGAGGCCCGTTTGCAGGCCGAGTTGGAAGGGCATGAACGGATCGAATTTCCGGCGGACCTCTTGTCAGTAGCGTGGCAGCAATCATCTATTCAGGGAATTCTTGATGGTCAGGTGCGCCAGTTTGATGAACGGCGCCGTTCTCTCGATAATCAGGTTTCCATTCTTCAGGCTCGTATTGAACAGTACCATCAGGAAATTGAGGGCTTGAAAGTACAGAAGAAATCTGGTGACCGGCAGGTGGCTATTTACAAGGATGAGCTTGTTGGCTTGCGTGAGCTGTATGAGAAAGGGTGGTATCCGCGCACCCGCATTTTGTCCATGGAGCGCGAAGTTGCGCGGCTTCAGGGTGATATTGGCGCCCAAGTGGCCTCTGTCGCGCGTGCAGAGAAGGGTATTGGTGAAGCCGAGCTGCAGATTATACAAACCCGGCAGCGGTTCAAGGAGGAGGCTGTTGCTCAGCTGCGGGACATTCAGCAGCAGCTTGCTGATCTGAAAGAACGTGGCACCGTAGCAACCAATATCTTGGGGCGTACAGAGATCAAGGCGTCCCAAGATGGCGTTGTCCAGAATCTGAAGGTACATACGGTTGCCGGGGTGGTGCGTCCAGGGGAGACCCTGATGGAAATTGTTCCGGAGAAAGACCGCTTGGTTATTGATGCTGAGGTTTCCCCGGTTGACATTGACTCCGTTCATGCAGGACAGGAGGCCGAGGTTCGCTTCTCGTCCTTCCAGTCACGTTCCATTCCGACCATTACGGGGACTGTTTTGACTGTTTCTGCAGACCGTTTGATTGATGAGCGGATGGGGATCCCTTACTACACTGTGCGTGTTGAAGTTCCGGATACCGAATTGGTGAAGCTGGGCAACAACCGTCTTCAAGCCGGTATGCCCGCTGAGGTTTTGATCCAGACCGGGGAACGTACGGTTCTTGATTATTTTATCAGGCCGCTGCGTGATTCCATGACACGTGCAATGGTCGAGAAATAACGGTCCTTAGGTTTTGTGCCCCCATCCTCTGTTCTCTAGCAGTGATGGGGGCGTTTTTATGCTGCCTGGTCTCTATCTGGCACGCTGTTTATATGTTGCGGATCAGTCGCCCATTGTCTTGCAAGAGCAAGGGCTGTTCGTATCATTTTTGTGCGTTTATTTCCGCATTCTTGCTGAGTTCAATTACACTCTTAAGTGTTTCATTCCAGACATATCTACCATAGAGTGCTGCTTGGGGTTGGGTAGCTACGGTGTGAGCAACCCGTCTGGTGCTGAAAAGGAGACACAAAGGGGGCGTGTGTGTTCAGGGCAAGATGTGTTTTTGCTGCCTTTTTGGCTGTAGGGTCTTCCTGCGCTTATGGGGCAAATGTTGTTACTGTATTTACTCTTGATAATGGTGTCGCCGGGGTTCAATCAGGAGCATTCTCAATAGGTAGTTCAACGCTACAGAATATTAATAACTTATCTGGTTCTGGGAATACATTTTACTATATGTCTCAATTCTTTGAGCCATCATTAAGTGGTACGTATATATTTGGTATGTCATCTGCTCCTATTGATACGGTTCTGGTTCTGTATCAAGGAGATTTTAATTCTTCAAACGCAATTAGTAATGCCCTGGACTTGAATGATGATTATGATGGTGTGCGGCCAGATGGCGTAACCATCATGACCTGTGGTGATCAAGCGACAACGTGTCCGCAGCTTACACAGGATCTTTTGCAGGGTACGCACTATACCGTTGTTGTAACAACCTATTCAGCTGCTACGTCTATTCCGCCTCCTATTACCTTCTATGTGTATGGTGAGCCTGTTGGTGTTGGTGGTGAGGTTCCTGTTGACCCTGGCATCGGTGGTGGTTCTGGCGGTGGTTCTGGCGGTGGTTCGACAGGCACGGGTGGTGGCAGTTCCACTGGCTCTGGCGGTGGTTCGAGCAGCACAGGAGGTGGAGGCTCCTCTCCTTCTCTGTCCGACGTTCTGGCGGGGCAAGGCAGTTCGCCTGCTCTTGGAGCTGCCCAGGTTATTGAACGCAGTACAAAGTTGAAGGCCTTGTTTGTTGTTTCTGGTTTTACAACCAATCAGCAGGTTGTTCGTGCTGTTTCCCAAACCCTGCCTCTGTTGACAGGTGGTTCCATTATGGCAACGCAGTCTTCTCTATCCGGGATTAACAAGATTATTCAGGCGCGTATTGACGGTAATAGAGGGCTGTCTTCGGGGGATGGTTTTTTTGAAGATCGTTACATCTGGATGAAGCCGTTCGGTTCGTGGGCATGTCAAAATGACCATAAGGGCGTTGCCGGATACAGGATGGATGCACGTGGTTTGGTTGCTGGAATTGATGGTGCTGTCTCACCTGCCTTGCGCCTTGGGCTTGCCTTTGCCTATGCGGATGTAAGAATCAAGAACAACAGAATTCTCGCTCCCCAGAAACTGGGCATTGCAACTCACCAATTGGTGGCCTACGGAAGTTATAATCTTGATCACAGAACAGAACTAAATGTTCAGGCAGATATCGGTCTTAACCGGAACAAGGGAAACAGGGCGATAGAGTTTACGGCCTCCCAGGCATCTTCTTCCTACCAGAGCCAGGTTGCCCATGCGGGTGCAGGTATTGGTCGGTCTTACCCCGTTGGGGCGGGGTGGTCTTTTAGTCCATCTGTTCGTGCTGACTATACCTGGATACGTGACAGCTCTTATCTGGAAACCGGCGCCGGGGTTCTGAATCTGGATGTAAAGTCGCGCAGTGCGAAGTCATTCCTGATGAGTACTGACAGCAAGATATCGTATCATGTCAGTGATTCTGTAACGCTGACGGGGCAGTTAGGTCTGGGATATGATGCCTTTAACGAGCGTTCATCGATTACGGCTACATTTGCAGGAGAGCCGGGTTCTTCCTTTATCACCCAAGGAACACCTGCCGTTCCTTGGGTGACAACGGCAGGCTTGGGGATGCGCTATAGAACGGATGAAAGCATGGAAATAACCGGGCGCTATGACAGCGAGTATCGTGGTGGCTTTTCAAGTCAGTCGGCGTCAATAAAGGTGCGCTGGACTTTCTGAACAATATGCCCACCCCCCAAGAGGATCGGGGACCTCTTGGGGGGCAATAAGCCTCAGGGCACCAGATTATGGTGGTGCTCTTCCTCTTCCTCTCGTTGTTTCTCTTCCCGCTCAATGCGTATCTTTTTGGTTGTTGCCTCCAGACTGTCCTTGCTTGCTATCAGGCGTGCATACAGATCTTGGAAATTGAATTCAAAGAAAACCCAATTATGGTGGGCGAAGAGAGCAAGCCTTCCTGACATTCTTTCTATTTTATCTTCTATAAAGGCAATGTCCTGCTCTTTTTGCTCAAGATCTTCCAGAGTGTATTCCCTTTCCTCAATGCCACTCTGTATTTCCCGTGTCATATTCTCCGCTTCATTGATCATATCCTGATAATACTTCAGGCTTAGCTCTTCATTTGATGGATCCAATATCTCGACATCCGGAACCATGTCATGGGCATCAGAAAGAATGGACAGGAGTGTCCCTTTCTCTGCCTCACTCTGGTAGACGCTTTGCTCCACGCTTTCGTCATCATCGCCGGGGAAGGTAATGGTTTTGTTTTGTTGAACGTAGTTGGCAACGTCCAGAAGCGTATCTGCGTCGACGGTTGCCCTGCAAACAGGACACCTTGGAGGTAGCTTATAGTCATCCCCGACGGGGGAGAATGACAGTACAGCACATGTAACGTGGATGGGGTAGAGGTCGTGCGCACCATGTCCGCAAGTCAGCCGGAGGAACTCTCCACCACTGCCGCCCATGCAGATGGTGCATTCGTCCGGATGTGTATGGGGTGTCGTGTCAAAACCGTTCCATATTCTCTTCATTGTGTAGCCTTTGCGCAAGATAGTGTTGTTTTTTTAAGCAAAGTGATGGGCGTGATCCTGCTCTTCAGCCTCGCGCTGTTTTTGTTCGCGTTCTTCTGTCAGTTGTTCGCGAGATCGTTCCAATTGTGTCCTGAGGCTGACGAGCCTGTCATAGATCTCTCCGAAATCGCCGCCAGCAATGGCCCAGCCCACATGATCAAGGAGCGCTATCCGTCCTGACCGCTCCAGAAGATGAGCATCAAGATCTTGAATCTCGAGCATCTTCTGGTCAATTTCTTCCAAGGTGTAGTTATGTTCTTCGATACTGTTATTGATGCTATTTATGAGCTCTTCTGCAATTTGTGATAAGTGGTCGTAGTAGGCGGGGCTTGTTTCTTGATCGCTGGGTTCCAGTTCGCCACCATGAATTGCTTCGTGAGCTGTGGTAATAAGGGACAGGAAGCTTGCCTTTTGTTCTGGCGTTTGGCACAGAGGCTGGCTGATTGCGATGCCATCTTCGCTTGGGAAGGTGACTAGCTTGTCCTGGCGAATGTAGTCAGCAACCTCCGTCAGGGTTTCTGTATCAATGCCTCCTCTGCAGACCGGGCATCGCGGGGCTTGCTGCGGTGTTCCACGCTCGACAGGCACGAGGGACCGAATCATGCATTCGACGTGCAAAGGGTAACTTTCCGGGCCGCCATGCTTACAGGGTAGCCGGAGAAAATTGCCGCCAACGCCTCCTGCGCATACAACACATGCATCCGGTAACGTGTGGGGATTTGTATCAAAACCATTCCATATAGAGGGCATAACACTTCCATTCACATAGTCTGATCAGTTGGTTTCAACTAAGGTTAGCCGTTTCTGAACAGAAGCTATTCCTGTTCCTGTCTGGACCTGTTCGGAGACGTCGTGTACGGGTTGGGCTGTGGGAGCATCTGGGCGTATGACGCTGCCCCGAATGATTGCAGCCAAGTCAAGGTCATAGGTTACGCTTGACGGGAAGGTTTCGCTCCAGATTTGATGGTGCCCTTCTGTCGGGGCCCAGTCCGGCTGGGCGATCAGTGCACATTTCCAGTTCAGGCTTTGGACAAAACGCACGGGCAATGCCCCTTTCTTCACCAGAGACAGATCAAAGCGCCAAGCAATGGCGGTGTTGTACTGCATGGTGCTTCTGGAAAGCATGGCCGTTTCTTTGCACAGGCATGGGGGCCAGTCGCTTTCATAGGCTTGCTGCCACCAGGTGAAGTTATCAGCCTCAAGGCTGGTAACGTCATAAGGGGCTTGTTGATGCCAGAACCAGCGCCCGGTGTTGGACACGGGCTCTGTCCGTTCCTCGACACCCCAGTCTTTGATCGAGTAGCTGTCTGATTTCCATAACTGAAAGGATTCAGAATGCGAATATCCAAGATTGACCCCGCCTCCGGGGCCTTGCGCTGACGCACTGGCACCAACACCGATGCTGATTGTGTCGTCAACACTTGTAACCGTCATGTCTTGCTTGTCATGGACTTGGTTGACTGTGCTGGGCGAGCTTTTGACCCAGTTGACACCGGAATCAAAAGGCCTGCCTGTTTCTGGGTTCAGAACCTGAATGGCGTTTTCAAACCCATATTGGAAGGGGCCTTCAGTGTAGCGTCTTGATGAATGATAAGCATCACCCGGGCTGAGAAGGCCACTTTCGCAATATACGGCATAGATACCATCAAAGCCGTGCGACGCTTCACGATAGACGTAGAAATCGGAATTGACGCGCAGTTGGTTGCATGTGTTGCGCGGCTGGTTATAGGGCTTGAAATCCCATTCCTTGCTGTATGAGAACCGCTTGATGCCGTACATTGCGCCATCGATTTCGGGGGCCATGGAGGCTCTATCTGAACTCATAAAATTAACCGCCATATTGCTGCATAAAAAACGATATATTATCAATATACCATTGGCGGGTGGTAGTGTTACAAGCTATGTAGTGGCAAGAGAATTTTTCTCATCTGTACAAGAGTAATCATAATGGGCACCTTGACATATAAAAAATCCCGGATTGATCCGGGATTTTTTATATGTGTCATTGTAGGTTCTTGTTTATTCTGCTGCAGCCCGTGTTCCGAAGTATTGCTTTCCTGTACGAGAAACGCGTACCAAGGTGCTTTTGCCGAACAAGCTTTCGACGAGATCCACAGCTAGGTCTGCGGTCATGTTGCGGTGATCAAGGGCGGGATTCAGCTCGACAATATCAAGTGATCCCAAGCGCCCTGTATCAGCGATCATTTCCATGCACAAGCGAGCCTCACGGTAGTTGGGGCCACCACGAACGGTTGTTCCAACGCCGGGCGCAATGTCGGGATCCAGAAAGTCAACATCAAAGCTGACATGTATATGCGTGTGCTGGTCGATACCGCTCAGGGCTTGTTCCATGACATGGCGCATACCCATTTCGCCGATGCAGCGCATGTCAAACACTTCCAGTCCGACACTGCGGACGAAATGTTTTTCTCCGTCATCGACGCTGCGTATCCCGATCTGACGAACCTGATCTGGCCGGATTGCCGGTGACTGTCCCCCGATGCCGGTCAGCTCGTCTGGTCCGTAGCCACATAGACAGGCCACCGGCATACCGTGGATGTTGCCTGTAGGTGTCAGGTCTGCGGTGTTGAAATCGGCGTGAGCATCCAGCCACAGGATACGCAGTTCCTTGCCTGTTTCACGGCAGTGTTTGGCAACAGCACTTATTGATCCAATGCCCAGGCAATGATCGCCCCCCAGTACAACCGGCATACGCCCGTCCTGTATTTCCTTGTAGACGGCCTCATGCAGGATCTTGTTCCAGGCAATCACCTCTTCCAGGTGCCTGAAGCCACCGACAGGAGGAGATCCCGGATTGGGTGGTCCCTGTAGGTTGCCGCAGTCTTTTACATCAACCCCGCACCGTTCAAGTTTTTCAACAAGTCCGGCCACACGCAGAGCTTCTGGCCCCATGGATGCCCCGCGCACGCCCGCGCCAACATCAGTTGGGGTACCAATCAGGCTGACGTCAGGCAAGAAAAGGTGACTCATTGGCCGACTCCGATTTCAATATGCCACAACGTCACGCAATGGATGGGTTTGACCAGCACTTTTTTCATATGCAAAACCAAAAAGATTCCGTGGATTTTCAAGAGCAGGAACAAGCGAGATAGACTCACACAGATCCAGGGTGGTTGCGACGTCACGCATGAAGCGCAATGCCGAGAAATCTTCAAGCGCAAAACCAACGGAGTCGAAAATGGTTACATCGTCGGGTGATTGCCGACCGAGCGCGTGACCCGCCAGAACCCGCCATATTTCCGTCACCGGAAAGTCCGGTGGCATCTGCTGCACATCACCTTCAATACGGGACTGGGGTTCATACTCCACAAAAACACGAGCATTTCTCAGGACATCGCAGTGCAGTTCCGTTTTTCCCGGGCAGTCACCGCCAACACCATTGATGTGCATGCCGGGCTCAATCATATCGGGCGCTATGATTGTGGCTTTTGTTTTGTCGGCTGTAACCGTTGTTACGATATCTGTGCCCCGTACAGCATCATGTGTAGATGAAAATGCCTGACTCTCAAGGCCAAGCTGCTCCAGATTGCGTTGCAGTTTGGCCGTTGCATATGGATCGATATCGTACAGATGAAAACATTTCACCCCCAGAAGGTGGCTGAAAGCCAAAGCCTGAAACTCGCTCTGGGCGCCGTTGCCGATCAGGGCCATGCTTTTGGGTTCTGGCTTTGCCAATGCTTTTGCGGCAACAGCTGACATGGCTGCCGTGCGCATGGCCGTCGTCAACGTCAGTTCGCTCAGCAGCTCCGGGGCTCCGGTTTCCACATCGGACAGGACGCCAAAAGCCATAACCGTTGAAAGCCCGAAACGGCTGTTCCGGGGATGCCCATTAACGTATTTGAAGGTGTAGGTTTCCTTGTCGGCAATTGGCATCAGCTCAATGACGCCATCATCGGAGTGGCTGGCAACCCGGGCGGTCTTGTCAAAGTCCTCCCACCGCAGAAAGTCTTCGTTGATGTACTGTGCAATCCCTTCTATGCACGCTGCCGCCCCCTTCTTTTTCATGATGGCGGCCACACCCTCGACGCTTAGGAACAGTGTGCGGGCGGGGGTGATATTTTTCAGCATGCATAAGTCTCCAAGGAACCACGATGCTTTCATTGTGGACCAAGGAGGTGTCAGAAAGAACGGTCAAGTTTGTCAGTATTCTTCCTGTTTTTGCTCATTATGTAAGTCTGATAAAGCAGATTGTTCTTTTGTTCAGTGCACAATGGATCTTTCGGGGGCCCTTCCCTGCCGTTTTGTTTGTCAAGGAAAGCCATCATTAACCCCATCAACAAAGAGTTCCCCGCGCATGATGCTGTTGCGGATTGTTTCCAGCCCCTGTTCAGCCTCGGCAAGGGCGCTCCGCAAATGTCCAAGCTCGTCGTGTTGTCCCGGGCGGGGTGTTCCCCGTGCTTTTCCTGAATCCAGAACAGCAGACAGGTAGCGAGCCTTCAGATCAGCCGCCCTGTGTACCAAGGCGTCAATTTCTTCAGGGCGTACAACCCCGATCAGGGAGGCTATACGTTGACGGTTGGCATCGTGGCACTGTTCGCCGACGGTTCTGGCAAACAACTTTGCGCTTATGGGGGATCGATCATGATGTCTTGCAGAGTCAAAAGCGGGGCGTGTCTTGTTTGTGGTAAAGGAGGTTTCACGCAGGTCGGCAACGTTTAGAAAGGGCATGGCAGGCTCCCGGTCCCTGAGGCACGTTCTTTCCCCAAGCACGTCTTGTGCCAAATCTTTTGTCTGCGCCAGTGGGGATGAGGCATCGGACCCGGTCGGCACATTTTGCCTGGCGCCCTTGCTGTTCCGGTGAAAGTTGCCGCCTGTTGTGAACGGGCAACCTGCCAGCCATTGTATTTTTTCTAAATTGATGGTTGCCAGTCTTTATCTGGCCAGACATATTGATGAAAACATCAACCCCGGGGGATCTTATGGACCTCAGTGCCGATGTCCTGCGCGATATTCGTAAACGTAGAGGACAAACCCAGGCCGAGTTTGCGGCCTTCCTGAACAAGGAGCTGAGCCGCAATTATTCCCCGCCGATGATCAGTCGGTGGGAGCAGGGAAAGGAACCGGTTCCCTCCATCGTGCGCTTGTTTCTGGTTGGCAGTTCTGCAACGGTACAGGAACCGGTGTGCGAGCAGCCTCTGGTGTTGGCCTTGGCCAACCAGAAGGGTGGCGTTGCCAAGACAACAAGCTCCATCAATATCGCGTGGGCTTTGGCTCGTGCCGGTCATGCAACGCTGTTGGTTGATTTTGATCATCAGAGCAATGCGACAGCGGGCTTGGGGCTGAATAACTATGAACTGGATGCATCGGGGCGGACCATTGCATCCGTGATGCTGGATAACCTTCCGGTCAGTGATGCCTTGGTGCGTGTGCGTGATGATATTCCGCTCTTCCTTTTGCCCGGTGGGTCCCGTTTGGCCGAGGCTGATCTTGTTCTGACCCGTGAAATTGGTGGTGAATGGGTTTTGAAGGAAACACTGGCCCCGCTTGCCGGTCGTTTTTCCTTCATTGTGATTGACTGTGGTCCCCATTTGGGCCCCACAACCGTCAACGCCCTGACCGCTGCTGACTACGTTTTGATACCGTCAGACCCAACGCCATGGTCCACGCGTGGGATTCCCCTGATTCTCAGGGCCATAGACCGTATCCGCCGGCGCATCCGTCCGGGACTTGAAATTCTTGGGATCCTGCCGACACGGGTTGACCCCCGTCTTGTTCAGGATCGGGAGACCATGCAAGAGCTGCATGACATCTTTGGTTCGGCTGTTCCGATCCTTGATCCGGTTATCAGTACCACATACTACAATCACGCTGCTGCTGCCGGGCAACCGATTCTGGAGTTATATCCCGGTGCACGTGGCGTGTCTGTTTATGCGGATCTGGCGGAGAAACTGATTGCGTTGGCAGCGGCCCGTCATGTTTCCATACCGTCTGTTCCGGTTCATCCTGTTCCTGCGGAGACCTGAGTCCATGTCGCGCAAGATGCCGCCCCGTACAACAACGGGTCACGTTTCGTCCTTGATGACGTCATTCTTTTCCGGGGAAAGCAGGGTCAGTACCCTTGCCCTGACGTCCATCGTTCCCAACCCGGATCAGCCGCGGTCGTTTTTTGATGATGATGATCTGGCAGCGCTGGCCTCTTCCATCCATCGTCTTGGGTTGCTGCAGCCGGTACTGGTTTCGGCGCCTGGTCCAGACGGGAAACATATCCTGTATGCGGGGGAACGTCGGTGGCGGGCCTGTCGTCTGCTGGGGCATCACGAAATCAAGGCCATCATTATTTCCGGAGATCCGGCGGAAATAGCGTTGGTCGAAAATGTTGTCCGTGTTGATCTGGATATGGTGGAGTTGGCCCGTGGCTGCGAGCGGTTGATGAACCGGCATAGCTATACCCAAGGGCAGGTTGCCGAGATCCTCGGTCGTTCACAGTCCGAGATCAGTCGCACCCTGAACATCCTCTCTTTGCCGGAGGATATTCTGCAGGCGGTGCCCTCGGTCTCGAACAGAATCAGCAAAAGCACTTTGTTTGCGCTTGCTGACCTTGGGGATGAACAGGCCGCGCGTGTTGCTTGGGGCAAGATTGTTACGACAGGAATGACGGTCAGTGAACTTCGGGCGTTGAAAACCGACCTGAATACTCCGTCTGCAAAGCCGGAGCAAAAGAGCGTCAGGGAAGTCGCTACAGCTTCGGCAACCAAGGTTTTGCTTCCGGCATTGAAGCAGATTGCCCGACTTCAGGCTAGCCCCGGATCCCTTGATTGCGAGGATATCCAGCGCTTGCATGCCCTGCGTGATGCTCTGGATCAGCTTCTGGGCACTCTTCCTGACCCAGCTGGGCATGAATCGCCCCTATGCGATATCGCATAAGATGGTGCTGTCAGGCATTGTCCTATTGCAAGGATTGAAAGTTGTGGTAGCGACATGTATTTTCTATTTATGTGGTCGCAGATCTTTCATGCCTAAGCGTTTGTCTGTTGGCTGCATTCTGGTTTGAAGTGTGATGAAAACATGATGAAGAAGATCGAAGCCATCATAAAGCCCTTCAAACTGGATGAAGTGCGTGAAGCTTTGGGGGATATCGGCCTTCAGGGGATTACGGTGACAGAGGTCAAGGGGTTTGGACGCCAGAAAGGCCATACAGAGCTGTATCGGGGAGCCGAGTATGTGGTGGATTTCCTGCCAAAAGTCAAAATAGAGATGGTTCTTGAGGAAAGCCGTGTTGAGCAGGCAATTACTGTTATTCAACAGGCGGCCAGGACCGGACGTATCGGTGATGGCAAGATTTTTATTCTGCCGGTCGATGATGCCATTCGTGTCCGGACCGGGGAACGTGGGCCGGACGCTGTCTGAGTGATGTGTGGTTTTGTGTGGCATACGCAATGGGACCGAGGGACGGTAACCATTCAGGACAAGGAAAAGTATTCATGTCTGATACCGCTACATTCTTCGAAAAAATCAAGGAAAATGACGTCAAATATGTTGATTTCCGTTTTACGGATCCCCGTGGCAAATGGCAGCACACAGCCCAGCATGTCAAGACCGTGACGGATGATCTGCTGGCCGACGGTATTATGTTTGATGGGTCATCGATTGCTGGCTGGAAGGAAATTAACGAGTCCGACATGATTCTGATGCCGGATATCTCGACGGCCATTATGGATCCCTTTACGGCCCAACCGCAGCTTGTTGTGTTTTGCGACGTTGTGGATCCTGCAACAGGTCAGTCTTATGATCGCTGTCCCCGCGGTATAGCACGCCGCGGTCTTGCCTATGCGCAAAGCACCGGCATTGCTGATACGGCCTATTTTGGCCCCGAGGCAGAGTTTTTTGTTTTTGATGATGTCCGTTATACGGTGGATATGAACAAGGTGTCCTTCGAGCTTGATGCCGGCGACGCCCCCTGGGCTAGTGGCAAGGAGTTTGATCAGGGGAACTGGGCACATCGTCCTGGTATCAAGGGAGGATACTTTCCAGTTCCTCCCGTTGACAGCGGTGTTGATCTGCGTGCCGAGATGACCTCAACCCTTCTGGATATGGGGGTTGATGTCGAGAAGCATCATCACGAGGTTGCCTCGTCACAGCACGAACTGGGGTTCCGGTTTGGTACTTTGTTGCAGTCGGCGGACTGGATGCAGATATACAAGTACGTTGTGCACATGGTCGCCCACTCGTACGGCAAGACCGCCACGTTCATGCCCAAGCCTTTGGCTGGGGACAACGGGTCTGGCATGCATGTCCATCAGTCCTTGTGGAAGGATGGCAAGCCGTTGTTTGCAGGATCCGGGTACGCAGACCTGTCTGACATGGCACTTTACTATATTGGTGGCATTATCAAGCATGCCAAGGCGCTCAATGCGTTCACAAATCCGTCCACCAATTCTTACAAGCGCCTGATTCCGGGATTTGAGGCGCCGGTTCTTCTGGCTTATTCTTCGCGGAACCGGTCTGCATCCTGTCGTATTCCCTATGTTTCCAATCCCAAAGGGAAACGGGTAGAGGTACGTTTTCCTGATCCGACGGCTAATCCCTATCTGGCTTACACAGCGATGATGATGGCGGGCTTGGATGGGATCCAGAACAAGATTCATCCTGGCGATCCTATGGACAAAAACCTGTACGATTTGCCGCCAGAAGAACTGTCACAGGTTCCCACAGTATGTGGTTCCCTGCGGGAGGCTCTGGATGCCCTGAAGGCGGATCGGGATTTCCTGATGAAGGGTGATGTATTTACACCCGGTTTTCTTGATGCCTATACCGATCTCAAATTCCAGGAAGTTCATGCGTTTGAACACACCCCTCATCCGATTGAGTATCAGATGTATTACAGCGCCTGATGGTGTGTGACGGTATCGTTGGCCCCTGCCCTTTATCAGGCGGGGGCTTTACGTTTTTTACCCGGTGGTTTCCAGTTTTTTATGGTGTGGCAAATCCGCTCGCATGCTTTGCCATCACCAAACGGGTTGTTTCCTGCAGGTTGGTGTGCTGTGGGGGATGACGCATCAAGAATCTCGGAGGCAGCCTCTACAATGGACTCTGTTCGGGTTCCGACCAAGCGAATGGCTCCGCTGTCCAAGGCTTCTGGTCTTTCTGTCAGGTCCCGCAGGACCAGGACTGGGGTTCCTACAGATGGCGCTTCTTCCTGTATGCCGCCTGAATCCGTCAGGATCACGGCGGCGCGACGCATCAGCAAGACGAAGGGAAGATAGTCCAGAGGATGGGTCAGGATGATAAAGGGGTGACTGGCCAGAAAGGCTTTCATCCTCATGCCGACTTCTGGATTGGGGTGCAGGGGGAAGACGATACACACGTCGGGGCGGTTTGCCAGTGTGTGTAATGCTTGGCTGATCCGTGCCAAGGGGGGGCCGAAGTTTTCCCGGCGATGGGTTGTAACCAGAATAATCCGGCGGTCGTCGGGTAGGCGCGGCAATGTTGCTACAATGCGCGCTGTCAGAACGGCATCACTGTCGAGTTTGTGGCAAACCCATAACAGGGCATCAACCACAGTGTTTCCTGTCACGGTGATCGTATCATCGGTTCGCCCCTCATTCAGCAGGTTTGTTCTGGCCTGCTCTGTCGGTGCAAACATGAGATCTGCCAGTTGATCTATGGCGATACGGTTCATCTCCTCCGGCCAGGGGCTGCGGAGATTATGGCTGCGAAGCCCGGCCTCGACGTGTCCGACGGGTACGCCACTGTAAAAAGCAGCCTCGGCGGCAGCCAATGCACTGGTTGTATCACCATGCACCAGAACAAGATCCGGACGGTTTTGCTCAATCATGGCCTCCATCTGGTCCAGAATGCCGGCATGCAGATGAGCCAGCCCTTGGCGTGAGCGCGCCAATGACATGTTGTGGTGAACGGGAACCTCGAAGAAATCCAGTATTGGGGGCACCAAGTCCGGATGCTGCCCTGTTACAGCAACCCGGCAGGATAATGCCTTGTCACGCGACAGTACTCTGGCAAGCGGGGCCATTTTGATCGCTTCAGGGCGTGTTCCGATGACAACAAGTGTTTTCATGCAGACTCATCTGCTGTTCACACCCTGTACGCCGGGCAGGCTGGTCATGCATTGCTGTGCGACCTTGGCCTGAAGATCGTATAGCGCCCTGGCGCGTCGGTCACGATCTGCCGTTGATATGTTCCCGGATTGACTCATTTCTCCCGCTACGGATGGTAGAAGATACTCCGGTGCGCTGAACAGGACGGGCCTTGCCATGGCCGCTCCCATGGCAAGGCGCAGCCTTTCGTGCATTTCTGTCGTGGAAGCCGGAATACCAGAAAACTGACTTCCATCCTGACTTTGCGACTGTACGGAAAAGGCCTCCACAACCATATGGACCCGTTGGCCCAGTTTTTTGGCCAAGGCGTCGCGGTAAAGGGTGCTTTCCTGCACGCTGAGTTTGCCGGCCCCGATGCTGTCCTGAAACAAAAGGCGGTCGATGCGGCCTTTTGTCAGGACCGTATCCCAGAATTCAGCCAGCACAGATGGGCTGGTTCGACCATTTGAAAACCCCGATATGGCTACGGGTACAGGGTGCTCTGCCAGTGAGGACAGGAGCTCGGTAACCTTGGCCAAGTGTTCCGTCAGTAAAGCCAGTCGCGTTGTGTCCTGCCAATGCAGGTCGTCAAGTTCATCCGTAATATACCAGCCATGCAGAGCTGGACTGGTTGCAACCAATCTCCCCAGATCCGGCAGTAGGGCCTCCAGAGCCAGCTCACGGCGTAGGAAGTAGACCCGCAGCAGATCCGGATTTCGCTCGTGAACTTGAAAGAAGGATGGATCAAGATCTAGGCCTATCCACAGGCCAATTCCATTCCTTTCGGCCATGGCCAGCAGACCCGGCAAGGGCGGGTTTGGTAGCGGACTGATATGTCTCGCATACATTTCTTTCCCAACTGCGTCTGACAGGGGAAACAAGGCAATGCTATTCAGGATGGACCACTGTACGTAGATGCTCTGAATACCGATCTGTTTAAGGGACCGCCCAAAGGCATCCCAGTCTTCCGGGCTACGGTTACCGTGGATGGCCAGTGGCTGGTAGAAGGTGGCATCCGGAGCCCCTGCGGGTCCGCAGACAGCATGGGCAGAGCCTATTCCAACCATCCATAGTGCAAAGATGACAAGGCGTTTACGCATCTCTAGAACCGTGCCAGAACGGAGACAATGAAGCGTGTTTGCCTGCCTCCCTGCCCGTCTTTTGTTATGTCACGGGTCAAGCGTGGCGTGACATCGATATAGGACTGATGCGCATGGCTTGCGGAATCATTATACCATAGACGCCAGTGTAGCCCGATGCCACTGCGGGCAATGGTGTCGTCCAAGGTGCTTGTCCCGGTGTGAGATCCTCCGATCAGGGCAAACGGTGCTGCTATATAAGGTGTGCCCATGCGCCATTTTCCTCCCAGCCGGAGTTCGCTGCTGACAAGCCGAGCTTTCGATTTCTCCAGAAACCGTCCGGCATCCACATAAAAGCTGTAATACGGTGTCCAGGCAGGTTCATCGGGTGGTATGTCCATGCTGCTGCTCAGGCCATAGCTTACACGAACCAGCGTGTTGTCTTCTGTTTTGGATCCGATGGAAAACAGGCGTTCAGCTGCCAGGTTGAAGTCATGCTCGCGCAGGGGCTTCCAGCGTAGGCCCGCCCCGGCCTGTGTGGTGTGTTTATCAGGCACGGGAGAGGCACCGTTTATGGTCCCCCAGAACAGGCGTCCGGTGATGGCAAGGGTGCGTCCGTCGCGATAGCCAACAGAGGGAGGTCTCCATGCTAGTTCCACGCCGCCTTGTGCCTCGTTCAGGGCATCGCCGACCGGGCTTGTTGTGCGCCGGCATGAGCTGGCTTGTGGGCAGACTGTAGTATAGCCCTGTAACGCCAGATTATCGTTCAAAATGCTGTTTTGTCGCCTTAGCCCCCAAATATGGGCGCGGTTCTGAACGGGTGTGTATTGGCGCATGGCTGCATACAGGCGCTCATCCTCTATAACATCGGAGAAAGCATCCTGCGCGCCTTGAGTATCACCAAGAGCCGCACGGGTATAACCCAGATCCTCCCGCGCGGAGAGCTGGTCCGCATTCACACCGGTAATATGACTGAGCAAGGGCTCTGCTTGTTCGTGATCGCCCATGTCACGGGCCGCATAGGCATAGGCCAGACCCAGGGCTTCGTTGTCCGGGGTGACTTGATACGCTGATTCCAGGGTGTGAAATGCCTGTTCCAGCTGGCCCTGCCGTCGTTCGACTACGGCTTGCTCCAGACGTCGGCCGCTGGTTGGATTGGTTGTGTTCAAGGTCTGGTATACCTGTATCGCTTCCTGGTCCCGACCGGCTGCGGCCAGCGCCCTGGCCCACGTTTCCAGATG
Organism: Haematospirillum sp. 15-248; assembly: GCF_012102665.1. NCBI lineage: Bacteria > Pseudomonadati > Pseudomonadota > Alphaproteobacteria > Rhodospirillales > Novispirillaceae > Haematospirillum > Haematospirillum sp. 15-248. The sequence continues at coordinate 29,509 of NZ_JAAVTF010000012.1, forward strand.
CACGGGTTTCAGATCATCGGGTAGTTTTGCGGCTTCAAGTGCATCAATTTGTTGCAGGGCGCTTTCAGCCTCTCCTGCCCCCAGCAGAGCCTGCGCCAGCCGTAACTGTAGAACGGGGTCATATTGCCCCGACAGGGCCTTTTTCCAGTGACTGGCGGCCAAGTCTGGTCGTCCCGTATCGTAGTACAGGTAGCCCAGCGACGCGTTGACCAGGTTTCTTGTTCCGGTCGAGAGGCTGCGGGGTCCAGAAGAATCCAGCAGGGATCTTTCGTAGAAATCAGCAGCAGGTCCCTTGCGGTTTGCCCTGTCCAGTGCTGTTGCCAGAAGAACATGAACCCTGGGGCTTTGTTCGTGCTGCAATGTTTCCCACATCAGCCGGACGGCTTCCTTCGTTTCCTTGTCTTCCAGAAGGACGAAGGCAAGATCCAGCCGTTGATCAACAGAGATCAGTCCGCGATGGTACAGGTCTTGCAGAGCTTTCTTGCGTTGCTGGTTTTTTTGTGTGGCGGTCCCGCTTTCAGCCAGTGCCGTCAGGGCTTGGCGTACAGCTTCGTTCTCCGGGCTGATTTTTTCTAGAATGCGGCGCGCAACACGCTCTACCGACGACCATTCCTGTGCCCCTTTCCAGCGAACAAGCGCTTCGATAGCTGTTCTTGCGGCGGCTTCATGATCCAGATGGGCGGCCTGCTCCAGCGCCTCGGCTGATCCGCGGATATTGCCCTCGGCCCACCGTGCATCGGCCAGCGAGACCAGCGTGTCCTTGTCGGATTGCAGTTGTGCCAAGGTTTCAAGTGTCTTTGTACGTGCAGAGGTGTCCCCTGCCCGTCTTTGCGCTTCTGCCAGAAGCTGCAGAAGTGCGGGCGTATCACCGATGGTGTGCCGGAGTTCCTCCAGACAGCGCACGGACTCTTCCGGGGTATTCTGTTCAAGATGTGCTGCACACAGGGACAGGCGGTGTGCGTTGATGACATCAGCCCGGTTCGGTGTCTGAAGGTTTTGTTCCTGTTCGACCCGCTGCAGTACCAGGCCGGCGTCCTTGATACGCTTGGACGAGATCGCGGTCAGAACCACAGAATTCAGTGTATCCGGGCTTTGGTCCAGCTCCAGCGCCTTGATAAAGAGTTCCAGCGCTTGTTCTTCTTGTCCGGCATCCAGACGGATGAAGGCTGCCCGTTTCAGTGACAGGGCCCGGTCTGCTGCCCCAAGGCGAAGCCCTGCCACAGCTTCAAGGGTCTGTGCCGCTTCTTCCCGAAGGCCACCCCGGGCCAAGAGATCAGCCAATACCTGCAAGTCAGATGGATTACTGCTGTTCCGAAGTGGTTTGTACAGTTCAATGGCTTGTTCGTGGTGGTCGCTGCGGCTGGCAGCTTCCGCCAAAAGGCCAAGGACAGCGGGGGAATGCCCAAGGCGCTCCCGTCTTGGCCAGACAAGCGCGTAGGCTTCCTCTGGCTTGTCCTGTCGTAGCAGGAGAAAGCCAAGGTCTACGGCTGCGGCATCCCCTATGGACTGTTCCGTATCCTGGTTCCGGGTCAGTTGGAGCAAGCGTTCGGCTGCTTCCCGGTCGCGTTTGGCCAGAACCAGGATCCGGGCTGCTGCCAATTGCTCCTGTGGGGTCAATGCTCTTTTATGCGTGAGTGCTTCCAGATCATCCATTGCTTTTTGTAGTCCGGCACTGTTCGGTGCCGTGCGCGTCTGTAGCTCCAGAGCCCGTAGTTGTTCATCCACACTCAGCGTGGCGCTCCCCATGGCCTGTGTCAGTTCCGCCGCGGCCTCTTCACGGTGCCCCAAGGTTTGCAGGGCTGTTGCGCGAAACAAACGTAGCAGGCTGAAATCAGGCACAACTTCCGTCAACGGTGTACTCAGCCGCAAAACATCGGCTGGTTTCTGTAGCTCTGCAGCCAGGACAGTCGCACGCCAGCGCATGACGTGGGCTTCCGGTATAAGGGTCAGTCCTTTTTCCAACTCCTGCAGGGCTTCCTCCTTGCGATCACCTTGGATAAGGGCTCGAGCCTTTTCTTCGTACGGGAAGGTCCGGTGTCGCAGCCATTCACGCTCCATGAAGTTTTGTTCCGGCAGCATTTGTATCAGCCGTTTCTCGGCTGTTGGTGCCTGCTGGGCCTGAGCACATGGTCCATACAGCAGGCAGCTTCCGATCATGCTGGCCAGAATCCAGCCCGGTATGTGTCCTTGCCTTATCATGCTGGCCTGTTGCCTTGGTCCTGGAAGTCTTTCAGCATTTGTTCCGAGATATGCCCCTGCTCAACCAGAATGACCCCGACAGGTCGTTCGCTTTTCTTGGACAAGGCAAAAGCCTTCTCTACGTCATCAGTGGAGCAGATATTGTTTTCTGCTAGCCAGCGACCCAAAGGAATACCAGCGGCTGCCGCTTTCTTGACAGCATCATCCAGCGCGGCTTGTGAGGGAAGCAGGTCCAGATCCAGAAGGATCTGCCCCATCGGTTTATAGGAGCGTCTTTGTTCACGCAGGGCACCGGCCAGCATTTCAGCTGTGATAACGCCCGCTTCGACCAAGCGTTGCCCCAGCGGTGGCCCCGCCGCTCCCTTGCCCTTTGCAGCATCTTCGGGGATACCGCCATAACGTCGGTGAATGGCAAACAGGATTTCGCTGGATACAGCCAGACAGAATTCGGCTCGCCCGCCAATCGCTGTTTCAACCGTCTCAACCTGTTCCTGCGTGGGAACAGACAGGGCGGCCACCATAAGGTTCCCTGATGCGGACAAGCCAACGGGGAACATGCTGAACTGTTTGGCCAGAGAAGCCGGGAAACGCTGCAAAATGGTATCGGGTACGCTGAAGGGATCGATAGCGCGCACCTCCAGCCTGACCTGCATGCCAAGAACTTCCAGAAACTGGTCCTGGTTCACCAGCCCCATTTCCATCAGGATATTGCCGATGGTACCCCCTTTTTCCTTCTGCATGGCCAAGGCTTGTTCCAGTTGGGCGGGGGTAATGAACTGGCGCTCGATCATCAGGTCGCCGATCCGGCGCCGATAAAGCTTCAGGTGTGCTTCATCAGGGTATTCATGTGATGTTTTGTCCCAGCCGATCTTTTCCCCTGTGCGCAGGTGTTGGCCGAACATGCGCAGGGCCCGTATTACGGCACAATAATTTATGGCGATAGCCCACAAATAGCGCGGGATAACCATGGGGATGGCAGACCATCCATAGTATTTGTGTGTCCAGTAGTGGCGCTGGAAAAGACGGTAGGCCAGCAGCACCTGGTTAATCCACACAACAAGCCAGAACGGGCTGTCATCAGGAAGAACAGGAGCCGGTTGGTAACTGTCTTCCATGGACCATGTCCACAGAACAATGCCAAGATGCACCAGTACAACAAAGATCCCGAACGGAGCAGCGTGGCTCAGCACCACCATTTTCCGGTCCCGCATCAGGAGATAGCGGATTGCCCAGGATCCATCCCATCCGAAGTTGCGCCATCCCTGCAAGGCAATGCCGATTGTCCAGCGGCTCTTCTGGCGTACGGCAGCCCAGAAGGAATTGGGGAAGTATTCACGTGTGCAGATGTAGTCAACGATTGCGACCAGCTGTTCTTTCCCGGTCAGCCATTGTTTTCGTGATACGGTACGGACAAAAGGCACGCGTGCAAAAATCTGCTTCATGCCTGCTTTCTTGAGGCGGAGCGAAAATTCGTAATCTTCGGTCAACGTGCCGGTGTTGAACACCTCTCCCTGTTCTGTCCGTGCGGCATCCATGGCCCGTCGGGAGTAGGCTGTTCCCACCCCTGCCCCCGGAACAACCCCGGCCAGGAATTCACGGACAATGATTTCTTTGCTGTGAAGCTCGGCGAACTCGTCCATGTAGTGGCCGCCGGTCAGATCATGCCATGGACGTTCCAGAGAGATGACCGGCGTTTGTACCAGGTCAAAGCGCGGGATCAGGAAGTTGAAAAGCTTCAGGCTGAGCGGATGCACGATGTCTTCTGCATCCTGCATGACGATAACCTCGAAGCGCATTCCGTTGGCTTGCTCGTATTCTGTAATCCCCTTGACAATCCAGTTCAGGCAATCAGCCTTGCAGGTTGGTCCTGGTAATGGAGTGATGATGTGATGGACATTCCCCAGCGTAGAGCACAGCTTTTCAACTTCTTTCCCGGTATCCGGATCATTGGGGTAGGTTCCGACGAAAACATGGAAGTTTGAATAGTCCAGTGTGCGGAACATATTGCTGAGCGAGGAGTAAATAATCCCGGATTCCTGCCATGAGGGGAACATCAAGGCTACAGGCTGTTGCTGTGCGCGGTGTAGAACCTCTATGGCCATTGGCTTGGAGCGCCGGAAGACAAACAGGCTTTTGTAGATCCAGCGCCCGAAGAAGATAATGTCAATGACCAGGTCATCAAGATTGGAGCCCATATAGACCAGCATCACGAAGATAAAGCCCAGCTCCGTGAGCAGGAGGACGGCGGCTGACAAGTCGGTCATGGGCATGTGATGCGGCCTGCTTTACTGTCATGCTCCCGCGTGGTGCTTTAATTTCGATCTGCGTTGTCCAAGGCCATTTCTATGGCGCCGGTAATTTTGGGATCATCCGGTTTTGTGGTTGGCAAAAACCAGTCCAGCAGGCGTCCGTCCGGACCAATCAGATATTTATGGAAATTCCAGCGCGGGATTCCCGCTGCTCCGGTTTGTTGCGCGGCCCATTGATAGAACGGATGGGCATTGTCGCCGCTGACAACGTTGCGTTCTGTCAGTGGAAACGAGACGTTAAAGGTTGTTTCACAGAAGGTCTTGATTTCAGGGTTACTGCCCGGTTCCTGTTCCCCGAAATCATTGGATGGCACGCCAATGACCACCAATCCTTTGCCACGGTCCTTGTACGTATTCCAGATTTTCTCCAGGCCTTCGTATTGGGGTGTGAATCCGCAGCGGGATGCCGTGTTGACAACAAGAACAACACGGCCCGCATAGGACTGCAATGGCATCGGGGTTCCGTCAATCGAAGTGAAGGTATAATCCCAAGCGCTGCCCTGCCCGGCCACGGCGTTTCCGCTTCCCAGAAACAGCCCCAGTATGGCTGAACATAATTTTCTGAACATGCGGCGTCCCCTGGATCATGATCCACCCCATTCCACGTTAACCTGTCTTTCAGACAGAAGCTACCTGGTTCTGTTTGTGGTGATGATGGGAATGGGGTTGGTTCTCGCCGGCCCCTTGGCTGCCATTCCGGATTGGTTGAAATTCAAGCAGACGCAGTGCATTCAATGTTACCAAGATGGTTGCGCCGGTATCGGCAAAGACGGCCATCCATAACGTGGTCGTGCCGGTCACTGCCCCGGCCAGGAAGAGAGTCTTCAGGCCAAGGGCAAGGGCAATGTTCTGCCAGATATTGCGTATGGTTGCCTTTGAGAGAGTCACGAGATCAACGATACCGCCAACACGATTTCCCAGCAGAGCTGCATCGGCCGTCTCCAGTGCAACATCGGTTCCGCTTCCCATGGCAACACCAACCGAGGCAACAGCCAAGGCCGGTGCATCATTGATCCCGTCGCCGACCATGGTAACCGGACCAATCCTTTCCAGCTCCCGTATTGTTTTTAGCTTGTCTTCAGGAAGAAGGTTAGCCTTTGCTTCGATCTCCAGTTCCTTGGCAATGACCGATGCTGTCTTGTGGCTATCCCCTGTGAGCATGACAACATGGATGCCGGCATCTTTTAATGATTTGATGGCTGATGCGGCATCAGGGCGCAGCTCGTCGCGTGCAGCAATCAGCCCAAGGACAGATTGCTCTCCATAAAGGATGGCAACTGTTTTCCCTTGGTCTTCCAGTGCTGCAACCTGATCCATAATGCTTGAGGGTATCCTTTTTTCTTCCAAGGGCATATGGGCTGATCCAATGGTCAGGCACCGTCCTTCAATGTTGCCCTGTACGCCGTGTCCGGGGAACACGGATATATTCCGGCTTTGCGGTATGGTCAGGTTTTCTTCTTTTGCTTGTTTGATGATGGCCGAAGCCAGCGGATGAGAAGACCCGGTTTCAAGGGATGCGGCCAAGCGCAGAATGCTTTCCTTGCTTTCTTGTACAGGAACCACATCTGTGATCTGTGGTGTACCGGAGGTCAGGGTTCCTGTCTTGTCAAAGGCGACCGTACGGGTTTTGCCGATGGCTTCCAGAACAGCGCCTCCCTTGAGCAGGAGCCCCTGCCGTGCGGCTGTTGATATGCCGGCAGCAACAGCGGCTGGTGTTGAAAGGACCAAGGCGCAGGGGCAGGCAATCAACAGCAGGGATAGGCCACGATAGATCCATGTCTCCCAGCTTTCTCCAAAGGCAAGCGGCGGAATTGTGATAACAATGCCTGCCAGCAGCATGGCCGCTGGTGTGTAGCGTGCCGAGAAACGATCAATAAGGCGTGCAAACGGAGCCTTGGTGCTGCGTGCTTCCTCCACCAGCTGGACGATCCGGGCAATCGTTGTGTCCTGTGCGGTTTTCTCGACCCGTATACGGACAGGGTTTCCGACATTAATGCTGCCAGCATAAACATCTGCATTATGCTTACGGATAACAGGAATAGATTCCCCGGTAATGGGAGATTGGTCAAAAAGTGACCCTTCGTCGGACATGATTCCATCTGCAGGAACGCGGTCACCTGTCCGGACCAAGACGATTTGTCCCGGCACAAGGCTGTGGGCCTGAATGATCTTGTGCGAGCCATCTTCTTCTACGATGGCAGTCTGCGGTATCAGGGCCACCAGATCACGGATGCTGCGTCTTGCCCTGTCTGCGGCCAGTCCTTCCAGAAGCTCGCCAATCGAGAACAGGAACACAACGGTTGCAGCTTCGCTGGCAGCACCAATAACAAGGGCACCGGTTGCAGCGACAGTCATCAGCATTTGAACCGAGAAGGGATTGCCTGCCCCGGCAAGGGAGAAGGCTTGGCGAACAAAGGGCAGGAGGCTGAGTGCGGCCGCAATTGTCCATGCTCTGTCTGCCAGTTCAGGGACGATCGTTCCCACAAGGGCAGCGGTTCCGACCAGTGCGCTGGTTATAGCCACAAGGTGAACGTTCCTGTTGTTTTTCCAGCTGTATGACGTTGGCTCCGTGCTAGGTTCCTGTGGCGTGACAAACATCCCGAGATTGCGTATTTCGGCCTCAATGTCTGACAGGGACGGGCCTTTGCCCTCCCAGCATGCAATGGTAACAGAGCTGTTGCTGAAGCTGACCTTTACGTCTTCAACATACGGAATACGTGTCAGGGTCCGTTCCAGTTCTCCCGCGCAACCCGGGCAGTCCATGCCTCCTACGCGTAACCGCATGATTTTCAGGTCTGCTCTGGAAGACGATATGGGAGACATGGCAGTATCCTTGGTAACAAGAAAGTTTGTTTCAACCTGTTATGCAGTCTCCAGTCGCTAGAGGTACAAGAGAAATCAAGGAAGCCTAGTGCGGTGTCCCGATGCTTCAGGGCACAATGCGCTCTCGCAATTTCTTGGTGTTGGCATGTTTTGTCTTGTGGTTCAACCGTCGCTCTTGAGACGCCCGTGACGGTTTTGTGGGGCGCCGGATTGCGCGTCGAACAGAAGCGGCGCGAATAAGTTCTATCAGGCGGTGCAGGGCATCGGCCCTGTTTCTTTCCCTGGTTCTGTAACGTTGTGCCGTAATAACCAGTTCGCCGCGACTGGTCAGCCGCTGGTCAGCCATGCCCAGGAGTCTGCTCTTCACGTAATCGGGCAGGGATGTTGAGTGGGCAATATCAAAACGCAGCTGGACCGCTGTTTCTACTTTGTTGACGTTCTGTCCACCCGGTCCTGTTGCCCGTATGAATGTTTCTTGTATTTCATCTTCATCAAGAGTGATGGATGATGTGATGATAATCATGGGGGTAATTCTGGCCTGACCGTACAATTATGCGATATCGCATAATAGGGGTAAGCCAGAGTCCAGGAAAGATTCTTGGGGGAGCTGGCTGTGGACTGGGAGCATTTCACGCCGTGGGAGTCTTTGATGGGTGGGGTCCTAATTGGGCTTGGCGCCTCTGTATTGTTGCTTTTCAGTGGTCGCATTGCCGGTATCAGCGGCATTATTGGCGGACTTCTGCCTCCCCGTCGGGGAGACTTGGGCTGGAGAACAGCCTTTGTTGCAGGGCTTGTGTTTTCTGCCCTAGCAGCCGATTTATCTGGATATTCTCCTGATCCCCGGTTTTCCTCACAAAATCTTTTTCTTGTTCTTCTCGCCGGCCTTACGGTTGGTCTTGGATCGCGCCTTGGGTCTGGCTGTACCAGTGGTCATGGTGTCTGTGGTCTGGCTCGCTGCTCTATTCGCTCTGTGGTGGCCACAGCCTGTTTCATAGGAGCGGGTATGGCCATTGTTTTTCTCCTGAATCCTATCGGACGAGGGGGATGAGGTATGGCTTACCTCGCGCCCTGTCTGTCGGGCATACTCTTCGGGCTCGGGCTTCTTCTATCAGGCATGGCTAACCCCGCCAAGGTACAGGGCTTTCTTGATATTTCCCGGAATTGGGACCCATCGCTGGCCTTGGTGATGGTTGGAGCCATTGCGGTATCATGGCCTGCTTTCCGTTTTATCGAGCGTAGGGGGGGCGGAGTGGCCGGCTGTGCCCTCTACCTGCCGACAAAACGGGCTGTTGATGTCCCTCTTGTTGTTGGAAGCCTTATATTCGGTGCTGGATGGGGCTTGGCCGGAATATGTCCCGGTCCGGCCCTTGTCTTGGCAGGCTACGGATTTACAGATGCTCTTTTATTTGTGCTGGCGATGCTGGTCGGCATGGTGCTCTTCGAGCTGGCCAGCCGAGTCAAGAAAAATGGTATCAGGCGTTTCCCTTAGGTTCAGCGGGCCAACTCACTTCGGGCGTGCTCGCACGCAGCCATGATCTGTCTTGCAGCCTGCATGACGGCCTCGCGATCTCCCTTGCGTACCAAGGTTTCGTCAACCAGCTTGCCCCCGGCTCCAACACATATTGCACCTGCCTTGATCCATTCGCCGATGCTGTTGGCATCGATACCGCCGGTTGGCATCATGGGGACGCCGGGGAAGACAGAACGCAAGGCCTTGAGGTGGGCCGGACCAACGCTGGAGGCTGGAAAGATCTTGATAGCCGTAGCCCCTGCTGACAGTGCACTTGCCACTTCGGTTGGGGTCAGGGTGCCCATCAGGCAGGCAATTCCGTGTTCGCTACATACAGTTCCCACCTCGGGTACGACCCAGGGTGACACGACATACCGGGCGCCCGCTGTAATCACGTCATGTGCAGCGGCGGCCGAGACCACTGTACCGGCTCCAATCAAAAGGTCGGGGTATGCCACAGACAGCTTTCGGATCACGGAAATAGCATTCGGCGTTGTCATGGTTATTTCGAATGTCCTGATCCCGGCCTCGCGCAGCCATTCAACAGCGGTCATGGCAAGATCCGGTGTGCTGGTCCGGATAACGGGTACAACGCCGAAGCTTGACAATTGGGCGATGATCTCGCTGGCCGGGATCAGTTTGGCAGCCATGTTCTGTGCGGGTATTGTCACGGTCGGATCCTTGGTATTCAGGTGGGGGCAGGGTATGACGATAGCCTGAGTGCCTGTTTACACAGCCAGTCTGGTTGTGGCAAGGCGTTGGTTCTTCACCCTGACAGCATGCGTTGAGACAATTTCTTTTGCTCTTGTCGCGCAGTAATCCTACATTCACCCCCGGCAGGGCCGGGCAGGATCAGGTCCTGCCCATGGTGCTGGATGTACGCAGGATGCAGGAATATGGCAAAAACAGGTTCAATCTGCCCCCCTAACGCAGACGTTTCTTCCGATATGGCCAGTTCGCGGTCTGGCTTTGGTCAGACATTGCGCAAACCGACAGTTCCCGGTTTTGACTATGTTGTTGTTGGTGGTACGGGGGACCTGACATTCCGCAAGCTCCTGCCGTCGCTCTACTATTGCCATCTCAATGGCCTGATTGACTCTGAGAGCCGGATTGTGGCATCGGCACGGTCAGCCCTGTCAACCGAGTCCTATCGTGCCCGTGTGTCTGAGGCCCTGCAGCGCTATTTGCCCGAGGCAGATCTTGATCATGCAGCGGTTGTTTCTTTTCTGGAGCGGATTGCGTATGTAGAGCTTGATGCGGCCGGTGAGACTGGTTGGGCAGGGCTGGTATCATTGCTGGCCGACAGCACCAACAACATTCGGGTTTTTTATCTGGCCACATCGCCGGACCTTTTTGGGCCTGTCTGCCGGAATCTCCACCGGGCAGGGCTTGTAACCCAGGATTCCCGCGTGGTGCTTGAGAAGCCGATTGGCCGCGATCTCGAATCCGCCCTTGCCATCAATCATGATGTCGGGGCTGTTTTCGACGAGCGGGCGATTTTCCGTATTGATCATTATCTGGGCAAGGAGGCAGTCCAGAACCTTTTGGCCCTGCGCTTTGCAAATGCCTTGTTCGAGCCTCTCTGGAACAGCCGTTTTATCGATCATGTCCAGATCACGGTTGCCGAAACTGTCGGGCTGGAGGGGCGCAGCGGGTATTATGAGCGGGCAGGGGCTCTGCGTGATATGGTGCAGAACCATTTGCTGCAAGTCCTCTGTCTGGTTGCCATGGATCCGCCGGCCCGGATGAGCGATGAGGCTGTGCGTGACGAGAAGCTCAAGGTTTTGCGTGCACTGGCCCCGATTGAGGGCAAGGATGTTTTGGCCCGCACCATTCGTGGTCAGTATGCGGCAGGTGCAATTGGCGGTGTTGCGGTACCAGGGTATCTGGAAGAACCGGGTGTGGATGTTGAAAGCCGGACAGAAACCTTTGTGAGCCTGAAGGCCGAGGTTCACAACTGGCGTTGGGGGGGGATGCCCTTCTATCTTCGTACCGGAAAGCGGTTGGCCGTGAAGACGTCCGAAATTGTCATACAGTTTCGTCCTGTTCCGCATTCGATATTCCCAGGAGCAGCCGGGCGTGATCTGCAACCGAACCGTCTTGTTGTGCGGGTGCAACCCAATGAGGGGATCAAGCTGCACATGATGACCAAGGAGCCGGGGCCGGGTGGAATGCGGTTCCGCGAGACGCCGCTGAACCTGAGTTATTCCGATGTCTTCAAGCAGAGAACACCGGATGCTTACGAGCGTTTGCTTCTGGACGTTGTGCGTGGCAACCCTACCCTGTTCATGCGGCGTGACGAGGTTGAAGCAGCCTGGCAATGGATCGAGCCCATTCTCGATGGCTGGGCCCGCCATGATATGGTTCCCCGCCCTTATGCAGCAGGCACGTGGGGGCCTTCTGCGTCTGTTGCAATGATTGAACGCGATCTAAGATCTTGGCATGACGATGCGGAGATGCACCGATGAGCAACACCATGACTTCAGCTTTGGCTGTTTTTCCGGACGCAATGTCATTGGCTGAATCAGCGGCTTCGTTGGTGGCTGATGCGCTGATCGATGCTGTTTCGGCCCGTGGCCGGGCTTCTTTGGTTGTGCCTGGGGGGCGTACGCCGGCACAGTTCCTGTCGTGCCTTGCTACGGCCGTTTTGCCATGGGATCGTGTGTCTGTCACGTTGACAGACGAGCGTTGGGTCGGTCTTGATGATGCCGGCAGCAACGAGGCCATGGTCCGTCGCAGTTTCCTGAAAGCGTCTGCCCGGTGTGCACACCTGGTTCCTCTTTATACCGGGGAAAGCTCCCCAGCTGAGGGCATTGCATCGGTAGACCGTGCCCTTGGGGCTTTTGATGATGCCTTTGATATGGTTGTCTTGGGTATGGGAGAAGATGGTCATATTGCGTCTCTCTTCCCCGGTGAGCCGACATGGCCACATCCGGCTGAAGGCATCGCCGCAGGCCAGTTTTGCGTCCCTGCAATGGGTATTCTTGGTGGTCCGGAGCGGATCTCGCTCACGCTCGGGCGTCTGGTGAATGCCCGTTCTGTTGTTGTGCTTGCAACAGGGGAAACCAAACGGCGCCTGTGGGAAGATATGGAGGCGGGTGGTCCGTCAGCTTCCTTGCCGATTGGTGCCCTGCAGGCCAGTGTGCGTTGTCCGTTGACGGTCCTTTGGTGTCCTTGACACATATGGTTCTGGTGTTGCTTCAGAGGACGTTATGACTATCCATCCTGGTATTGCTTCTGTTACCCGGCGTATTGCCGAACGCAGTCGGGAAACTCGCCGTGCTTATTTGCAGCGCCTGCGTGCCGCCCGGGGTGTTTCCCGTCCCGGACGCATGGAGCTTGGCTGCAGCAACTTTGCCCATGGCGTTGCGGCTTGCGAGTCCCATCAGAAGCAGGTTCTGATGGCACCAGAGGCTCCGGGTATCGGCATCGTGACGTCATACAACGATATGCTGTCTGCCCATCAACCCTTTGAGACCTATCCGCAGATTCTGCGTGCGGCTGTTGCGTCAGCCGGTGGGTTCGCCCAGGTTGCCGGTGGGGTTCCCGCAATGTGTGACGGGATTACCCAAGGGCGGGCGGGTATGGAACTCTCCTTGTTCAGTCGGGATGTCATTGCCATGGCCACGGCGGTGGCATTGTCGCATGATATGTTTGACGGTGCCTTGTTGCTTGGGGTTTGTGACAAGATTGTGCCCGGACTGGTAACCGGTGCTTTGTGCTTTGGCCATCTGCCAATGATTTTTGTACCGGCAGGTCCTATGCCTTCCGGCATTTCCAATGCAGAAAAAGCCAAGGTCAGGCAGGAGTTTGCTTCGGGCCGCGTCGGGCGCGATGAACTGCTGGCTGCGGAAATGGCTGCTTATCATGCACCGGGGACCTGTACGTTCTATGGCACGGCCAACTCAAATCAGATGCTGATGGAGATTATGGGCCTGCATTTACCTGGTGCTTCGTTTGTTGCCCCGGGAACAGCGCTGCGACATGCCCTGACGGAAGAGGCCGGACGGCGCGTAACTGCTATGGCCCGTGGTGAGGAAACGGCTCCGATTGGCGAAATAATCGACGAGAGAGTTATCACCAATGCCCTGATTGGTCTGCTTGCGACAGGTGGATCTACAAACCACACCCTGCATCTTGTTGCTATGGCCCGTGCTGCCGGGCTTATTCTGGACTGGCAGGATTTTTCCGACCTGTCTGCCATTATTCCTCTTCTGGCCAAGGTTTATCCGAATGGAGAGGCAGATGTGAATGCCTTCCATGAGGCAGGTGGAATGGCGTTCTTGATCCGGGAGCTACTTCAAAATGGGATGCTGTATGGGGATGTCATGACGGTTGCCGGCACTGGTCTTGAGCGCTATACGCGGACTCCTGCACTCCGGGATGGTGCTCTGGCTTATGTGGATCTTGCCCGTGACAGCGCTGATCCGGCTGTGTTAACAACAGTTGGGCGTCCCTTTGCCCCGGATGGGGGATTGAAAGTACTGTCGGGGAATTTGGGACGCGCTGTTATCAAGACATCGGCTGTCAAGCCTGAGAACCGTGTTGTTGAGGCTCCATGCCGTGTTTTTGATTCCCAGGAGGCGATGCTACAAGCATTCCAGGCTGGTGAGTTGAACCGTGATGTTGTGTGCGTTGTCCGTTTTCAGGGGCCCAAGGCCAATGGCATGCCCGAGTTGCACAAGCTGACCCCGCCGCTGGGGGTTCTTCAGGACCTTGGATACAAGGTTGCGCTGGTAACCGACGGGCGTATGTCCGGGGCATCGGGCAAAGTTCCGGCCGCCATTCACGTAACGCCCGAAGCGCTGGACTCAGGTATGATCGGATATGTCCAGGATGGCGATATCATTCGGCTGGATGCGGTAGCCGGTGTTCTGGAGCTTAAGGTTGAGCCATCTCTTCTGCATGCCCGCTCAATTCCATCTGCCCCTGTGGATCAGCGTTTTGGTACCGGGCGTGAACTGTTTGCACCCTTCAGACAGTTGGCTGGTGGCGCGGAAGAGGGGGCGGGTATATTCCGTTTTGACGGGCGTGCCTGAGCCTGCCTTGTGAATTAGCTTCAGACGTTGCTGGGAGCTGTACGGAGGTATTGCTCCCAGCTTCTGAGGAATTCTGTTTCTATGATCCAAAGAAAGAGTCGCTGTAATTCATCTCCATGTCGTTTTTCACACTCTTGATCGTACAATCTTTGCCTTGCTAGCTTTTCTGGATCCGATACCAGCCCACAGGCCAGTCTGACATAATCATCCAGATCTTTGGCATGGATAGGATTATTGTATTCTTCTGTATTATCACCTTCATACAGGTGCACAATCTTGATCCCCATTGCCATGAGAAGTTTGATTGTTGTACCGCCGCGATAGTGCAGGGGGTCGAGAACAACATCGATGCCTCGACAGAATGTAATCCAATCTTTTAGGGGCATTTCCTCGCGCAGGTCTATCCGATCAACAGGACAGCTATCGGCAGCGAAGTCGTGCAGAATGACTTTCCGTGTTTCCGGGTTGTCTGCTCCTGGAGCAATGACGGTTAAGCGTGCCGTTGGACATGCATCAAGGATGCGTCCCCACAAGCGCCGGGTTTCAGAATCAACCTTCAGATATTTGTTGACGGAGCCAAACAGTGGCCACCCCCGTTGCAGCATAGGAAGGGGGCTCGGGCACCAGCACTCTTTTGGTGCATTAATTTCGGATGGTCCTGCTTGATCCCACAGACGTTCCACGCTGTATTTCTGCTCGTCGGTCCTTTTGGGGGGATTGCCGTAGAGAGGACGGCTGTCAACCCGGGTTAGTCCGGTTGTTCCGGGATAACCGATCATGCTGACTTGCAGGGGTGCCGGCTTCCAAGCAAACAGTGGCAGTATGTTACCCGCAGTATGACCCGCAAGATCCACCAAAATATCAATATTGTGCCTTTGTATCAAACGTGCAGCTTTTTCAGGGTCTTGTGGCAGAGTGTACCACTGGTCCGTCATCTTTCTCAGTCGTTGGGTTGTCTCATCACTCCGGCGTGGAATGTGGAACCCAACAATTTCAAACTTTGAGCGATCATGTCGTATAAAGAGCGGTTCTACGAACAAGCTGATGGCATGGTGGCAGAAATCAGGTGAAACATACCCGATACGCAGACGCTTTTTGGGACCTGCTGCCATGTGGTGGGGGAGGGGCGTGATCTGCCGTTCCCAGAACTGTCCAAAATTACGGTGATCTTGGAACACATCTTCGGGGCTTGTTTTGTTGTCATGCAGACTGAGGAACAGGGCATTGCTCCACAGTTGCCAGTCAAGGGGTCGCAGCTCTGCTGCACGTTTCCATGCCAGCCTAGCCTGTGTGGTATGGCCGAAGTGTGCCTCGATTTCACCTGTCAACGCGCACGTCTGCCACGTCTCGCCCACTTTTCTGATCAGTGTTTTGGCCTGCGCACGGGCGCCGTCAAGGTTGCCTTCCTTTGCTTCCAGCCGGGCAAGCCGCATCAGAGCCTCCGGCGTATCCGGCGCTTTTTGAAGATAGAGGCGTAGATGAGCAATGGCTCCGACCGTGTCACCATGTGTTGCTGCAAGCTCGGCATCAAGGCGCTCGCACAGGGGATGATCAGGCATCAGTATGCTGATTGTACCGCGCAAGGAGGATGCTTCCTGTATCCGTCCCACGTCAATCAGCCCCAGACACAGGTGGAAGAGTGCCTCCTGACATGGATGGGCAGCATGGAGTGCCTCTTCCCAGGCTTTGATGGCGTCTTCCTTGTGTCCTTCCTCGTGATGGATATTGCCAATGTTGAACCAGGCATGACCACTGCCGGGATCCAGGGCCAGGACATGATTGTAGTGTGTGATGGCAGCATCTGTTTGTCCGGTCTTGCGCAAAGCCATGGCCAGTGAAAAATGAGCGGCAGCATTCTCTGGGTGGTGTTGCAGGTATGTTTCCAGCATGGATATGGCCTGTTCCGGCTTCTGGAGCGTCAGCAGAAGCTCGCCGGCTTCGTATCCCAAGACAGGATGGGTTGGGGCATCCTGCGCTGCACCTACCAACCAAGGGAGTGCTTGTTCCTGTTGCCCTGACCCGGACAGGAGCAGGCCGAAAAGGCGTCGCCCCTCTATGTGCCGTGGCTCCTTGTCTATCAACGTTGTCAGGTATTGCAGGGCTTCCTGGTGTCGCTGTTTCTCCAACGCGGTGACAACAGATTGGAACAGGGAATCCTGCAAGGAAGTCATCGGTTCTTGTTCCACGTATTGTTGGCGGGTAAGGCATTTCTCTTGTGAAGGATTCCACCTGTTTTGTGGTGGGGCAAGTCTGTTGTGGGTGGAGGTATCTGTGCTCGCCACAGCACTGCCATTTTTTGATAATACGGTAACTAAGTGCTGTGCTTTATTTAGAGACGTTTCTTTATGGGGCTTGGGGCAGGCGATGACCGGCCGACTGGAGCTGGCGCGGCATAACGACAGCATTTTGACAATTCCCCTTGGAGCCTTCTGGGAAACAACCGGAGGCAACTGGGTCTTTGTTGTCGACGGATCCACGGCCACCCGCAGGGATATCAAGGTTGGCCGCCGGACGGTTGATGCCGTGGAAGTGCTTGAGGGGCTTGCAGAGGGAGAGCGCATCATAACATCAAGTTATCAAGGTTTTGGCGACTACCGGAACCTGACCCTGAACTAGGAAGCAGCAGCATGATACGATTGAAAAACGTCGGAAAGACCTATCGGACGTCGGAGATGGAAACCCGGGCCCTGACAAATGTGAACCTGGATATTGCAGGTGGTGAGTTTGTTTCGATTATGGGGCCTTCAGGCTCGGGAAAATCGACCTTGCTCAGCATTCTCGGGCTTCTGAATACCCCGAGTGAGGGGATGATCCAGTTCGGGAACACGACGATCAGCAAAGAACGTGACAGCCTGCTGACGGAACTGCGCCGGAAACACATCGGGTTTGTATTTCAGGCATTCAACCTGATCCCGCACCTCAGTATCGAACGGAATGTGGAACTGGGGTTGGTCTATCGGGGTGTCGGGAAGGCAGAACGCCGCAAGCGCAGTCTGGATGTACTGAAAGCTGTGGGGCTGGAGGCCCGCGCCAAACATTACCCGGCCCAGTTGTCGGGTGGACAGCAGCAAAGAGCTGCCATTGCACGAGCCCTTGTGGGGGACCCTTCCATTATTCTGGCTGACGAGCCAACCGGAAATCTCGACAGTCAGAATGGCGAACAAATTCTCGATATGCTGCAGGGCATAGTCGCCAGCGGCAAGACAGTCGTGATGGTCACACACGATGAACGGCAGGCACAACGGGCACACAGGACAATCTCGATGAAGGACGGTCGTATTGTCCTGTAAGTGCTGTTATGAGGATTTCAGGCTTCCAGTTTTCTCAGCCGTGCCGCAAAGAATCCGTCCATTCCGCCGTTCTCACTGTTGTGGAAAGGCATGGTTCGCAACCAGCCTTCCGGCGTGATCAGGGCGCTTAACCCTCCTATCTCTTGGGCGGTAACGGGGACACCCTCTACAGGTAGGCCCGCTGACAGGGCATGCGCGACACGCTCTTCCCCTTCAGCTTTTTGCAGGGAGCATGTGCAGTATACAACAAGCCCCCCGGGGCGAACCATGTCAACCGCAGCACGCAGCAATTCTGTTTGCGTTGCGACCAAGTTCTGCACATCATCAGGCCGCTTATGGCGGGCAACATCCGGATGACGGCGGATGGTGCCGGTTGCCGAGCAGGGGGCATCCAGCAATACACCATCAACCAGTGTTTCCGGCTTCCATTGGGTTGCATCCGCATCGACAAGCGTTGCGCTCAATCCCAGTCGTTCCAGGTTACTGGCAACCCGACGAAGACGGCGTGCTGATCGGTCAACCGCGGTGACTGTAGCCCCGGCAGAAGCCAACTGCATGGTCTTTCCACCCGGTGCAGCGCAGAGATCAATGATTGTCTTGTCACGGACATCACCCAGTAAACGGGCGGGCAGCGAGGCGGCTGCATCCTGTATCCACCATTGGCCTTCATTGAAGCCTGGCAGGTCAGCAACATTGCCACCCATGGTACGCCTCAGGGTACCAAACGGCAGAACGGTCGCCTCCAGTCGCTCTGCCCATACGGCCTGATCCTGGTCCGGACGGAGTGTAATATCCAAGGGAGCTTCAGACAGGTGTGCAAGCCCAATCTGGCGGGCTGTTTCTTCTCCCCATGTCTTGCTCCAATTCTGCCAGAGCCACTTGGGTGTATTGAAGCGTGGAGCGTCGACAGAGTCTGAAATACGGGACCCATCTCTGGATATGCGGCGTAGGACTGCATTTGTCAGGCCGGCATAAGGCGCGAAACGCCCGCGTTTGACCAGCTCGACCGATGTATCCACCACGGCGTGGACCGGGGTCTCCAGAAACAGAAGCTGAGCTGCCCCCAAGCGGAGTACATCCCGTACCGTAGCTAGTTTGGACGGCATGGGTTTGTCCAGGCACTGATTGATGACAAGGTCAATCTGCCCCAGGCGCCGCAATGTTGTGGCAACAAGCATGCGGACAAAGGCCCGGTCTCTTGATTCAAGAGCCTGGCTGAGCGCATCGGCCTGTTCATCAAGGGGACGGCTGTCTCTCAGGACAGCTTGGAACACGGCCAAGGCAACAGAGCGATTTTTCGGTAAGTCAGTCATGATGCGCACCATGACCAACCCTGCGGCAGAATCAAGTGCTATTTGCGAGAAAGTACATTGTTTTTGTACAGCTGTGAAATGCCCCGGCGTTCCCCACGGCCCGGATATTCATGTTAATTCATTGATATTAAATAGTTAAATAATCTTTAACAAAACTGTCATGATCCTGTCATGAATATGACGCGGACAGGCGCTATAGTGGGGCAGGTCCGGTGAGACCAATAAAAACAGGCTGTTGCTGATACCGGGCCTTGCGTTTTGGGTGTATTTCAGGAGGCTCCTGTGAGTTCTGGAAAACGTGCTCTGGTTGCTGCGGCTGTAGCCTTGACAACCTTGTCCGGTACAGCTTTTGCTCGCGACCAGATCCGCATTGTCGGATCATCCACGGTTTATCCCTTTTCGACGGTTGTGGCCGAAAACTTTGGCAAAAGGAGCCATTTCAAAACACCGATCATAGAGGCGACGGGGTCCGGTGGTGGTTTCAAGTTGTTTTGTGCGGGGCTTGGCCCATCGCATCCTGATATCACCAATTCCTCGCGCCGGATCAAGCGATCCGAGATAGATGCCTGTGCCCGTAATGGCGTTACAGACATTGTCGAGGTCAAGATTGGCTATGATGGCATTGTACTGGCCAACTCCAAGGCTTCCGCCCCTTTGTCCGCAACCCGTGAACAGCTGTTTCTTGCCTTGGCGCGGGATGTTCCGGTCAAGGGAGCTTGGGTCGCCAATCCGTACAAGATGTGGTCTGATATTGATCCTGCCCTTCCTGCAAAACCCATAGAGGTTCTGGGGCCACCGCCAACATCGGGGACCAGGGATGCTTTCGTTGAGCTCGTCATGGATGTGGCATGCGAGAAGCTACCAGAAACCCACGCCCTGAAGGCAGCTGGTCGTGATGTCAAAGCGGCTTGTCAGGCGCTGCGTGAGGATGGTGCCTATATCGAGGCCGGGGAGAATGATAACTTGATTGTCCAGAAGCTGGGAGCTAATCCAGATGCCTTTGGTATTTTCGGGTATTCGTTCCTGGAAGAGAATGGGGACAAGGTACAGGGTGCCCGGATTGATGGCCAGATACCAACGTTTGAAAATATTGCGTCTGGTACTTATCCGGTCAGCCGTCCTCTTCAGTTCTATGTGAAGAAGGCTCACGTCGGCACCATTCCCGGGATCGAGGCTTTTCTCAAGGAGTTTACATCCGAGAAGGCATGGGGCCCTGAAGGGTATCTGAGTGACAAGGGACTGGTTCCGATGCCTGATGTAGAGCGCGCACGCTGGGCTGCCTCGGTTATGTCTTTGACCAAGCTCGACATCAGCAGTTTCTGAAAGTAACAAGGCGAAAGCCGTTTGCGGGTATGTTCACTTGTTCCCGGTGATACTCTGTGGCAGAGAGTAGACCTTCGGGGCTATCGGTCAATGTGCCCGCAAACGGCAAACAAGGCTTCCATGCAAATATTCATACTGGTTCTCATTATCTTCCTGCTGTCCTTGAGCAGTTTCTGGCTTGGGCGCCGACGTTCCCTTCGCCTGGTCAGTGGGGAAACCCGCAGACTACACAGTCTGCCTGTGTACTATGGTCTTTATGTGGCGTTATGGGTTGGTATCCCCGCACTGCTCTTGCTTCTCGCGTGGTTCTTTGCGGAAGACAAGGTCGTAACCAGCCTTGTTCTGGCGGAAATGTCGCCGGATATCTTGGCCGGTGCCAGTGGCCCCGATCCGGCCCGCGTGAGTCTGGTCTTGAATGATATTCGCAATATTGTCTCAGGTGCTTCTGCGTTCTCGCCTGTCCCCGAGATTCAGTCCGCAGCCCTGCGTTATGCTTTCCTCAAGCAGATAAGCTTTGCACTGGTTATTCTGGTCTCGCTTGCCACAGGGGTTATCAGCGGCTTTCTTGCGCTCAGATGGGTTACGCCCCTGTTCCGTGCGCGCAATCGCGTTGAGAATGCCGTAAAGGCTTTTATGATTGGTTGTTCGGTCATTGCGATCCTGACCACGGTGGGTATTGTCCTGTCACTTTTGGTTGAGAGCTGGCGGTTTTTTGGCCATGTGGACCCTGTTGATTTTCTCTTTGGGCTGGAGTGGAGTCCTCAGACCGCCATGCGTGCGGATCAGGCCGGTTCATCGGGAAGCTTTGGCGCTGTTCCTCTGTTTGCCGGCACTTTGCTGATTTCATTGATCGCAATGTTGGTGGCGGTCCCTGTGGGTTTGATGGCTGCCATTTATATGTCGGAGTATGCACCAGCTCGCGTTCGTGGTGTGGTCAAGCCCGTCTTGGAAATCTTGGCAGGCATTCCCACGGTTGTGTACGGATTTTTTGCAGCGTTGACTGTTGCGCCTCTTTTTCGTGGGATCGGGCAGGACATCGGCCTGACCATTTCATCGGAAAGTGCCTTGGCTGCCGGGATCGTGATGGGAATCATGATCGTCCCCTTTGTGTCCTCGCTTTCGGATGACGTGATTACAGCCGTGCCACGTGCCATGCGCGAGGGGTCTTATGGTTTGGGAGCGACACGTTCGGAAACCATCCGGCGCGTGTTGTTGCCGGCAGCATTGCCCGGTATTGTCGGCGGAATTCTGCTGGCTGTATCCCGCGCCATTGGTGAAACCATGATTGTTGTGATGGCTGCGGGTCTGTCTGCCAATCTGACGGCCAATCCTTTCGAGGCCGTGACGACCGTGACGGTGCAGATTGTGACACTTCTGGTCGGTGATCAGGAGTTTGACAGTCCCAAGACCCTTGCGGCCTTTGCTCTTGGACTGGTCCTGTTTGTCATGACCCTTGCCCTGAATGTTGTTGCCCTTCACGTGGTACGCAAGTACCGGGAACAGTACGAGTAGATGAGTATGTCCAACACTGTACCTGATCAGGGTGTTTCCATGGGGCGCAGGCTGCCACAACACCGCATTGCCGATGTTGTCAATGCTGGCCTGCGTCGTCGCTATGCTGCTGAGATGCGTTTCCGCCTTTGTGGCTTGATGGCCGTTGCCGTGTCATTGGTCATGTTGGGGGTCCTGTTTTCCAGTATCTTGGGATCTGGTCTCGGGGCCTTCCAGCAAACCAGGATATCCTTGGACATTACGTTTGATGCACCTGTGATTGATCCGGATGGGGCCCTTGATATCGCGGCTTTGTCTGACGCGGATTATGACGCCTTGGTCAAGACCGCTTTGCGGGATCTTTTCCCGGATGTTCAGGCCCGCCGTGACCGACGTGAGTTGTATTCGCTTGTCTCAACCGGTGCAGCTTACCAGCTTCGTGATATGGTTCTGGCAGATCCGCTGCTGATCGGGAAGACGGTGCGCGTTGATGTTCTGGCCTCTGCTGATATGGATATGCTGGCCAAAGGCAACATCGCCCGTGATATTCCTGAAAGTGCCCGCCGGGTTAGTGATCAGGAAATAGCTTGGTTTGATCACTTGTCGAATACGGGCCGTATCGCGCGGGTTTTCAATCAGACGCTTTTCACGGCCGGTGACAGCAGGCAACCGGAACTGGCGGGGATTCGGGGTGCCTTGATTGGCTCCCTTCTGACCCTTGCGGTGACGTTGGCTCTCAGCTTTCCTGTCGGGGTTGGTACGGCGATTTATCTTGAAGAGTTTGCTCCGCGTAATCGCTGGACAGACTTGATTGAGGTGAACATCAACAATCTGGCCGCTGTTCCTTCTATCGTGTTCGGCTTGTTGGGGCTTGCTGTATTTCTTCAGGTTTTCGGTCTGCCGCGTTCAGCTCCCTTGGCAGGGGGTCTGGTTCTGACGCTGATGACCTTGCCCACCATCATTATTGCAGCGCGTACAGCTCTGAAGTCTGTTCCGCCCTCTATTCGAGAGGCGGCGCTGGGGATGGGGGCGTCAAAATTGCAGATGATCTTCCATCATGTCTTGCCTTTGGCTATGCCGGGCATGCTGACTGGTACCATTATCGGGATGGCACAGGCATTGGGTGAGACAGCGCCTCTTTTGATGATCGGGATGGTGGCCTTTGTGGCCGATGTTCCGGGCTGGATCACGGATCCGTCCACAGTTCTGCCTGTTCAGATCTATCTTTGGGCCGACAGCCCCGAACGGGCATTTGTAGAGCGGACATCTGCAGCTATTATCGTTTTGCTTGGCTTCTTGATTGTCATGAATGCAGCTGCGGTTTTGCTGCGCAAGAAATTTGAAAGACGTTGGTAGGTTATGGCTGACATGATTGAAAACCATATAACATCAGGTTCTCCCTTGGCCTTGGAGGGGGAGGTGGCCAAGGTTGCGGCCCGTGATGCTCATGTTTTTTACGGAGACAAGCATGCCATCAATGGGGTGAGCCTTGACATCCGTGAAAACGAGGTCACGGCTTTTATTGGCCCTTCGGGCTGCGGAAAATCAACATTCCTGCGGACCCTGAACAGGATGAATGATACGATTGACGGGTGTCGGGTCTCGGGTTTGATTACCCTTGACGGTGAAGATGTCTATGATCGTCGTGTTGATGTTGTGCAGCTGCGGGCCCGTGTCGGCATGGTGTTCCAGAAGCCTAACCCCTTTCCGAAATCAATATATGAGAACGTAGCCTATGGTCCGCGCATTCATGGTTTGGCGGGAACGCGCGACGAACTGGATGGAATTGTGCTTGCCAGTCTGGAGCGTGCGGGTCTGCTGAATGAAGTCAAGGATCGCCTTGATTCACCAGGAACCGGGTTGTCGGGGGGGCAACAGCAGCGCCTGTGTATTGCCCGTGCTATTGCTGTCAGTCCTGAAGTGATCCTTATGGATGAGCCATGTTCGGCCCTGGATCCCATTGCGACAGCGAAGATTGAGGAATTGATCGATGAGCTGCGTGAGAACTTTACCATCGTTATTGTGACCCATTCCATGCAGCAGGCAGCCCGTGTGTCACAGCGAACGGCCTTCTTTCATCTGGGTACCTTGGTTGAATGCAACGATACCGAACAGGTCTTTACCAATCCGGTACACAAGTTGACGCAAGGTTATATTACAGGCCGCTTTGGTTGATAGACCACGGTATCCACAGTGCGGGGAAACAGCTATGTCCGGTACCGAGATGCACACAGTTCGCTCTTTTGAAGACGAACTGAACCAATTATCCGATATTATTTTGCGGATGGGTGGGATGGCCGAGGCGCAGCTTACGGCGGCGGTTCAGGCTCTTGTCCGGCGAGATTCTCCGGCAGCGACAGGTATTATTGTTGCAGATCATCGTATTGATGCCCTGGAGCAGGATATCCACGCGCTTGCGGTTCGTATCCTGGCACTGCGCCAGCCCATGGCCGATGACCTGAGGGCCATTGTCAGCGCCCTGAAAATCTCAGCCGACCTGGAGCGGATTGGGGATTATGCAGCCAATGTTGCCAAGCGAGTTCTGGTCATCAACCAATTGCCGCCTGTTCCGGCCTTGGCCTCTATTCCCCTGATGGGGCGTCTGGTGCAGGAAATTATCAAGGAAGTTCTTGACGCCTATGTCGAGCGGGATGTCGATAAAGCCTTGGGCGTATGGCACCGGGATCAGGAGGTTGACGAGCTTCATACCAGCATGTTCCGGGAACTGGTGTCTCTGATGATGGAGGATCCCCGCAATATAACGGCGTGTACGCACCTTATGTTTGTCGCCAAGAACATAGAACGGATCGGGGACCATGCGACGAACATTGCCGAAACTGTGCATTTCCTGACTGTGGGGCGCGTGTTGCCCATGGCACGGCCCAAGGGCGATCAGACTGGTGAATTTATAGCCCCGGTTCAGTCTTCTGGTTCTTCCCGGGACACATAGGGCAATGAAGTTCCGGATTATGATTGTCGAGGATGAACCTTCTCTTGTGACCATGCTGCGCTACAATCTTGAGAAGGAAGGATATGCCGTTGACGAATCCTATGACGGGGAACAGGCTGTGACGGCTATTCGTGCCGGTCTGCCTGATCTTGTCCTTCTGGACTGGATGTTGCCTGGACTATCGGGTCTGGAAGTGTGTCGTCGTTTGCGCCGTCGCCCGGAAACAGCACATATTCCGGTTATCATGATTACGGCCCGTGGGGAAGAAGCCGACAAGATACGTGGTCTTGATACGGGAGCTGATGATTATCTGACCAAGCCATTCTCTGTGCCCGAGCTTCTGGCACGGACCAAAGCGCTTTTACGGCGGGCACAACCGGCTCGCAGCCGTGATACCTTGTCGTATGGTGATGTGATGATGGACCTTGTCTCACTGCGGGTGGAACGATCAGGACAACCTGTTCATTTGGGGCCAACTGAATTTCGTTTGTTGCGCTTCCTGATGGAGAATCCAGGATGTGTATTCTCGCGTGAAGAGCTTCTGAACCGGATATGGGGGCAAGATATTCATGTCGAGGTCAGGACAGTAGACGTTCATATTCGACGCTTGCGCAAGGCATTGGACAAGGGGAATGGAATGAATCTGATCCGTACGGTGCGATCGGCCGGTTATGCGCTTGACGAGCGTGAGTGATTGTTCCCCTGATGCCTCTACTCAAGAACAGGACACAGCAGCATCCATGATTGCGCCCCACAAGGGTGTTGCTGTGCCCTGCGAATGATTTCCTGAGTGTACTATATTATCGTATATCAATAGGCCAGCACACATCAGCGCCTGAGAACTCTGCGGTGCCGACAAGTACGGTGTCTGCCGCTTCATTTATATCATCCGGATAGCCGAAGATTTCATATAGATAGTCATCAGACTCTATGTCAGAGCCATCCAGAACAATGCGGTTTTCGATATCAAATGCTGCCTGTGCTTCGTATTCGCTATAAGCTGTGGCATCAATTTTAGCTGCTGTTGGAAGATACCTCTGTGTCATTTTCTCCTCCATTAATGACAGGATGCTCTTTTCCCTGTTCTTGATACAGGTAAAATGAGGTTTGGCGACTCTACGCCTCTTAAAATTATATGTACAGCTATAAATTTTATGCTTTATGTATCATCGCTATATGATGGTTCTGTTTTTCGTGAGTGGTACAGTCATGCCGTGTACGTCCCGCATAGAATCCACGTGTATTCGCGCGATGTTCATGACCTCAACATCTCTACGTATGCGTTCATTAGTCTCATGCGAGATCCTTATTCAGGGCAACAAGCTGTATAGGGCTTCTCCATGCATAGGAACCGTCAAGCACGCAAGAAATGCAAGTACACCTGCAAGAACAGCCAGTCCAGCCTCACGCCATCGCAGGACAGTTGCTAAGGTTACGACCATGCTGAAGACAAAAATCCAGTGCCGTTCTCCGTCAATCGTATTCTGGAAGGCGGGTGTAATGGTAACAGCAGCTAGGGCGGCCAGCAGGACAGATCCAAGAACAGGCAAGCGCCGTCCGAGAGGGGATGTCGGCTGCAAGATCGAAATGTTGCGCCATACAAAGGGCAATGCCCTGCTGCCGTATGTTAGGACTGCAATGATGGCGATAGCAAGCCATAGCTGATTGTTTGTCCAGCTCATTTTCTTACCCAGGTGCTTAACGCACCTGCCCCTGTACCCAAGAGTATTCCTGCTGCTGTATAATCCAGCCAAGCGGCTGTACCAGCGATTACGGCTGATATCATCATCGGGCCTGCGGAATTTCGCGATACATTCAAAACTGTAATAGCCAGAAACAAAGCGGGAAGAGCAAAGCTCATTGCCTCTGCCACCGGCGGGGCCAAGGACTCAAGCGCAGCCCCCAGACAAGCCCCCGCAGCCGTTCCACCAACCCATGCGACATAAGATCCCAATGTCAGTCCTGCAAGCCATCGACTGCGCAGTTCAGCATCTACACGATGTGAACCGTTCATAGCTGTGGCAAAGACTTCATCGGTCAGGCCGAAAGCCAGCAGCATATGAGTTCGGTGACTGGCAGGTATTCTGGGCGCCAGTATGGACCCATATAGAAGGTGACGGGCATTGAGGGCGGTGCAAAGTGCAATGACAAGTGTAATGGATGCATCCGATGTCAGGGCAGCGAGAATCAGGAACTGACTCGCGCCTGCAAAAACAAGTACAGAGATGCAGGTTGTGACAACGGGTTCAATCCCTGCAGCTGTTCCTGCCGTACCAAAAGCCATGGCAACCGGCAGGTAGCCAACCACAACAGGAAGAGATGCCCGCCCTCCACGCACCCAGGTGTGATCATATCCCGTCATTGCTTGCGGAATGTGAAGAGATGTGTTCCTGCGTCCCATTCTCCGTTCCCCTGTGTTTTGTACAGCCGTTGATGATGAACACAGCTGAGACCTTCTGCGTCAGCAAGTGCGACAAGGCGTTGTGCGTATGTTTTTTGTTCAACTTCGTAGTCAAGGCCTGCGACCAGAGCCTGCAGTTCCAGAATGTGGAAGCGATAGAAAGCCATAAGCGGGTGACTGACCGGTTCCGGAAGGGCTATTTTGTCCACGATTCTGAAAAGATCCCGTACATACGATAAAGCACCGGACAGCCGCGCAGTTGCCAAGGACAAGCAAACTGGTACGTGCCGGCGGAATGCACGGACAACCTCACCTTCTTCCGGAGACAGAAGAGCGTACGGAATTGGGACCAGCGTGTCAGCAATATAGTAAAGGTGATGCGCAACCAGATTGAGCTGTCGCTCCTCAACCGTTCTGAACGGGGCTATCATTTCGTCGCTTACAACAAACGATGCACCCTCGGCCAGGGTATCGGCTGTTGCGCGGAAGAACAGGGCTGTATCCAGATGGTGTGACGCGCCCACAGATATAGCAGCGTCAAAGACAGGCCCTGTATTCTCAAAGCTGTCAATGCCGCATTGTAACATGGTAACGCCGGAATGACCCGAGAAGCGCTTTTGCAGGTGCCGGAAAGCAGTTTCGCTGGGATCAAGAGCTGTAACCTGTAGATCTGGTATCAGCTGTAGAAGCATCTCCAAAGGCAGGCCCGGGCCAGTTCCTATATCCAGAAGACGGGCGCGTGGAGAAACTCCTGCGGCCCGGAGAGCGCCGGCCAGTGCCAGAACCTGACGGGCATAAGCGGGGTGGACCAGTTCGTAGGCTTCGTATGCATCAACATCAATTCGATCCTCAAACAAGATGCCGCGCCCTGTCCGTGGTCTTGACCGAATAGCCGGATCCTTGCACGAAATACCGCATGGGGTTGAGGGAAGGTCGTGCAGAGTCATTGCCTCTGCCGCCAGGGCTGCGTGCAGGGTTGGACCTGTTCCTGCAATCTGCATCAACTCTGCTCTTGTTATAGGATCAAGGTGAGGGGAGGTGGTGTTGTCTGCTGCCATCTGTGCCAGACGGTATGCCGTGTCCCATGCCGTGTGGCTGCTGTCCTTGTCGAGGGGGCTCAACCGTTTCCCCCGCCATAATACGCATAGCCCCGGAAGAGGGTGTTGCAGGACATGAACCTGCAAGGCAAGGCTTCCCTTCTTTCTTCTGTGTTCAAGAACGTATTGTTCCAGATTTTCGATGGCATCATCCTGATCGAGCGGGCACCCGGTAAAGAGGATCCGCCGCATGTCCACGCCGTTCTGTACCTCGATATGGGCCCGTTCAAGCAACTTGACGACAATGCGCCAGTCCTCACCGTTATCCGGCCATGGCAGGCTGACATCAAAAACGGTCGGAGCATCGTGTTTATGTTCCGGATAGATAACGGTAACCGAGGCCCGTACCGCATTGCTTCCGGAGCGGTATATGTGGGGGCCATCAGCGCGGAAGCGGAGACTCTGGCCCGGGATCAGGCGTGAAGGGGACTCCCGTGGGCCAGCGGTTAGAACACCGCTCAGCACGGTTATATGCTCTTCCACCCCATCTGGATGCCCGCCGGCATAACGTGTTGCAGAAGGGCAAAGGTCCATAAGGTACGTTTCGATAATACGCGGGGTATCCTGGCGATCTATCAGCGTGACCTGAACCCCGTTCTCGGAAACGGCAACCGGATGCTCCGTACTCTGTAACAGACATCCAAAGGAAACCCCCAGTGCATTGGCCAGGCGGGATACAAGCTCGATCGTGGGCGTTTGTTTGCCCCATTCAATGCCTGAAAGAATGGAATCTGCGACACCGCTGCTTTCGGCAAGACCTCCAAGCGTCATGCCTCGTTCGTTCCGGGCGGTAGTCAGGTTACGGGCCAAGGCAGCGCTGGTTGCGGGCGACGGAGATCCTTCGTTCACCGGATATTTCCTTTTGGTTGGGTGGTTAAAAGAGCATTCGATCTTCCATTATATGTAGAAGTACATATGATCCCCCATTAATGTGATTGTATGTTAACTGTTAATCGACTGTATTTATTATTATTTTATTATGTTAACGCCATGTTTTGTTTTCTTCTCTGAATTGTCAACGTATGTCATTTCTGTCTATAGTGTTCTGTAATGGGTTGTTTCTGGACAAAAAAAAGAGGCCCCGTCCTTACGGATCAGGGCCGCCCTATCTGTAGGCAGTGCCTTATTTAGGCAGGAAAGTACTTATCGACCAAAGCGTACAGGATTGCTGCGGTTTCAACATCCAGTGCCCCGTCATAATTGCTTTGACGGAAATGCAGTTGCAGGCTGCGCACCAAGTTGCGGAAACCACTGTCTGTTCCAGCTTCAGACGTGTCGTAGCCGTATTTCTTGAATTTGCCAATGACACTGTTCCGGTCCGGTATTCCCCCTGCCGTAAACTGTGCCATGTACTTCTGCTTGGTTTCGTCGTTGTGCCAGGCACCTATGCCGCTTTGATACAGGGCTTCCCAAGGGAAGGCTGCGCCGGGATCGCTCTTTCGTCCTGGTGCAATGTCGGAATGACCAATCACATTGGTGGGGGTGATATCCGGATAGCGCTCCAGGATATTAAGGGCCAGCTGTTTGACAGCCTCAATCTGTTCCGGGTTGTAGGGCGGGAATGTGAAGCGTCCGCCGTTGTCACTGGCAAGGTTGACGATTTCGATCCCGATGGCAGTGTCGTTCAGATTGGAACGTCCTGCCCATGCGCTGCGCCCGGCGTGCCAAGCGCGTTCCTGCTCGTCCACCAGATTGAAGATCCGCATATCGTTGAAGCCCGCAGCCTTGTATGTCGGGTCGGTCGGATCGGGAACCAGGTAGTGTGCGCTGACATTTTTGCCGGTCAATGCGCGTGCTGATGCGGCAAAATCAACAGCCGTATAATGCATGACCAGAAAACGGACCCTACGATTGAATCCCGCAACAGAGCGGTAAGAGTTATAATCTATGGGATACATGTAAGATTTCCTTGCAATAAATAATAAAATGCTATGCAGCGTTTCGTGTATATGGCACAGGGCTGCCTCTTTCTGACACACCTTTGCCTGTGTTTCTGATCTTGTTGTTCCCGGCATTAAACAACGGGTATTCCTGCCATTCATAACGAGAGACCAGTACATTGTTTATTATATAGAAAAATGGCTTAAGTTCGTCATAAAGTTTTCAAAAATATGTTTTGTCTTTTCCGTTGCAGACGAAGAAAAAGGACCGCCTTACGGGAAGGCAGTCCTGCTGGATCTTGTGTTCAGGTGTTCTTGTAAGAGTCTGTCGCGTTAATGCCCGCCCGGTGGTTCCTGTGGCCAGTATTTATCGGCGTAGTAATCGTCGGGGATGGGGTCTGTGGCCTCCAGGCTATCGCACCGGGTACGGATAGCGGCGCGGAGGGCAGTCACTGACTCAGGGACAGCTTTGCCGGTTTCCATCTGGCGGATAATGTACCAGTCGGTCCTGAAAAGGTGGTTCCAAGCTATGCCCTTGACCATGGCGGCTGTGGGGGGATTGATTGTTATTGGTTCTTCTTTCGGAATGGCCTCAATCACCCAGGCATCCTGATCCCAGCGGGCTTGTTCCCCATCGGCAAGGGCAGGCGGCGGAACGGTGACACACCCGGCGGGGATCAGCCAGTTATCGGGTGAAAGTGGATCGCGGTGGCTGTCATCAAGAATGGCTTCACCAACATAAATGTCGTTGATTGTACGATAGACTGTGTAGGGCACCATAAACCTCATCTGAAGCGGATGCAGGGGAGAAGGGCGACGTTGCGGGGG
The DNA here is from genome assembly GCF_012102665.1 of Haematospirillum sp. 15-248. Classification (NCBI taxonomy): domain Bacteria; kingdom Pseudomonadati; phylum Pseudomonadota; class Alphaproteobacteria; order Rhodospirillales; family Novispirillaceae; genus Haematospirillum; species Haematospirillum sp. 15-248. The sequence continues at coordinate 59,962 of NZ_JAAVTF010000012.1, forward strand.
CGGGCATGCCAAAAATAGGATGGTCCGCCATGACCATTTAGCGAGTAGTGATTAGGAAGGCGGGAGGAGCCTGATAGGCCGTGCGCGATAGAGCCGTGACCGTCGTACGCATCCCACGTTGCTGATGCAGGCTGGCTATTTCCATTTTGCTGGTAAGGTACAACAACATCGTTTCCGTCATCGAATGCCATTTGAGAACCACGTTGCCACGACCCGAACGTCCGCCTCGGATCCACGCCCCTTCCTCCATCCCATCCGCGCAGGAATTCACCGCGCAGGTCTGGCAGGGAGAAGGTTGTTCGGCCATCACCACTTCCGAACGTGGTTCCGATCACTGCGAACAGTTGTGCATAGTCTGTTCGTGACAATGTTTGTCCATTGCATACTAGGTAAAATGGCGGCGGTGTCCGCCCAGCATGCATGATCACGCTGCCCACCGGGGCTGGGAATGCCTGGGCCAGCGCCGCAGGCGTAACTGCCTTTTCCGTGTTCGTCCCGGCCTTGATTTCATCCGCTGTTGCCAGCCGGACGATGCCAAGGGTGCTTTCGGTGGCCGCTCCCACCTGATCCCTTATGTTTTTTGCGGTTTGGGTTATAGTGCCCTCGATCTGTGCCTTGAGGGCAGCATCGGCGGCGGCGAAGGCTTGCTTCAGGTCGGCCTTGACGGTTGCGGCCTT